>SHWA01000090.1 GCA_009693995.1 Alphaproteobacteria bacterium
CCGGCGCCGCCCGCGCCCCGAACAGACCCGCTTGCCCCGCTTCCGGCATCGCCCCCGCCTCCACCTGGTGACCGACCTGCCGATTCTACTCAACCTCCCGCATCGGCGGAATCCCGTGCGCGAGGGAAACATTTACAGGCTCTGAGCGCCAAGTCACCCTTGCGGCGGTGTCGGGCGGGCCTGCTATCATGGTCGCGACAGGCGAAGGAGGACTGAGTCGATGATGCAGAGATGGGCCAGGGTTCGGTGCGCCGGCGGCGGCGGTGTGGTTGGCGGCGCGGTGCTGATGATTGCCCTCGCGGCGCTCAGCGGGCTCCAGGGCTGCGTTCCAGTGATCGCCGGCGGCGCGGTGGCCGCCTCCGGCGTGACCCTCGCCCAGGAGCGCACCGTCGGCCAGGCGGTGGATGACACCGCCATCCAGGCGCGTATCCAGGCCAAGCTGTTCGAGAAGGAGGCCGGCCTGCTTGCCAAGGTCAATTTGGAAGTGGTGCAGGGCCGCGTGCTGATGACCGGCGTGGTGCCGACGCCGGAAGACCGGGTGGAGGCCGGGCGCCTGGCCTGGACGGCCGGCGGCATGAAAGAGATCATCAACGAGATTCAAGTCAGCGATCAATCCAAGCTGACCGACTTCGCCACCGATTCTTGGATCACCACCCAGATCAAGAGCCGCCTCCTGTTCGACAAGGACATCGCCAGCGTCAACTACAATGTCGAGACCGTGAACGGCGTGGTCTACGTGCTCGGCATCGCCCAGGACCAGGCCGAGCTCAACCGCGTCACCAACGTGGCGCGCACCACGCGCTATGTGAAGCAGGTGATCAGCCACGTCAGGATCAAGGGCACGTGAGCCAGGACCGGGGAGCCGTTCCGCACCCAGCCGAGCGGCGCTCGGCCGAGCGCATCCTGGAGGCCGCGGCGAAGTCGGGCGAAGGCCCGCTCGACCTGGCGGAGGCGGCGCTGGCCTTGGCCGCCCTCGACCATCCGGGCAAGCGGCTCAGCCCCTACCGCGCCCACCTCGCCGCCCTGGTTGCGGAGGTGGGTGCGGCGCCGGGCGACAGCCTCGCCGGCAAGGTCGGCGCGTTGCAGCGCGTACTCGTCGAGCACCATGGCTACCATGGCGACGCCGATACCTATGACGACCTGCGGAACGCCGACCTGATGGCGGTGATCGACCGCAAGAAGGGCCTGCCCGTCGCCCTGGCCATCGTCACCATGCACGTGGCGCGCGCCCAGGGCTGGACCATGGTCGGTCTCAACTTCCCGGGCCATTTCCTGGTACGCCTCGACGACGGCGGTGAGCGCGCCATCCTCGACCCCTTCCACCGCATGCGCGTGTTGGAGCCCGGCCACCTGCGCACCCTGCTGAAATCGATGGCCGGGCTGCACGCCGAACTGAGCCCGGAGCACTATGCGCCGATGGCCGACCGCGACGTGCTGGTGCGCCTCGCCAACAACGTCAAGATTCGCGCCGTGCAGGCGGGCGACTCGTTGCGCGCGCTCGCCGTGCTGCAGCGCATGCTGTTGTTCGCGCCCGACCGCATCATCTTCTGGCGCGAGATCGGCGTGCTCGAGGCCCAGGCCGGAAACCTGCGCCGCGCGATCGAGGCGACGGAGGAGTTCATCGGGCGCTGCCGCGAGGGCCCTGACCGCCGCCAGGCCGAGGCCTACATCGAGCGGCTGCGCACCAGCCTGAACTGAAGGGATCGGCGCCGCCCATGAGCCTCTCCGTCGCCATCCAGATGGACCCGCTCGAGTCGATCAACATCGACGCCGATTCCACCTTCGCGCTCGGGCTGGAGGCGATGCGCCGCGGCCACCGCCTGCACCATTACCTGCCCAAGGCGCTCGCGCTCCGCGACGGCCTGCTCACGGCCGAGACCCGCGCGCTCGAACTCCGGCGCGCGCGCGGCGACCATTTCACCCTGGGCGCGCCTGAGCGCAGCGATCTCACCCGCTTCGACGTGATCCTGATGCGCCAGGATCCGCCCTTCGACATGGCCTACATCACCGCCACGCACCTGCTCGAACACGTGCATCCCAAGACGCTGGTGGTGAACGATCCTGCGCATGTGCGCAACGCGCCCGAGAAGCTGTTCGCGACCCACTTCGGCGGCCTGATGCCGCCGACCCTGATCACCAGCGACCGGCGCGAGATTCTCGACTTCCGCCGGACCCAGGGCGACATCGTCCTGAAGCCGCTCTACGGCAATGGCGGCGCGCAGGTCTATCACGTGACCCCGGACGACGAGAACCTGAACGCGCTGCTGGAAATGTTCACCAGCTTCTACCGCGAGCCGATCATCGTGCAGCGCTACCTGCCCGAGGTGCGCCGTGGCGACAAGCGCATCATCCTGGTGGACGGCGAGGCCGCGGGCGCCGTGAACCGTGTGCCGGCCGCCGGCGAGGCGCGCGCCAACCTGCACGTGGGCGGGCGCGCCGAGAAGTCTTCGCTCAGTCCGCGCGAGCGCGTCATCTGCCACACCCTTGGCCCGGCGCTGAAGGAGCGCGGGCTGATCTTCGTCGGCATCGACGTGATCGGCGATTTTCTGACTGAGATCAACGTCACCTCACCGACCGGCATCCAGGAAATCGACCGCTTTGACGGCGTCAACCTGTCGGCGCGCATCTGGGACGCGATCGAATCCCGGCGCTGACGGTCGGGCCGCGCCAAGGATTGCGCCGAGTCGCGGGGGTGCTTCACCACGCGATCGCTTTCCGTCTAAGGTCATGCGCGACGCGGGGGCGCCCGACCAGGGCGGCGCGCCCGACTTACAGGGTTCGGCATGAGAGACGAGAGAGACGCCGGGCAGGACGCCGCTGGAAACCAGCCCGTGGGCGCTGGCCCGTTGCGTACCGAGATCGAGCTCAAGCTGGTCGCCGATGCCGGCGCCCTGGGGCGCCTCTATGCCGGCCCACTGCTCCGGGCCCGGGCGGACGGCGCGGCGCGCACCGTGCGGCTGGAGACCATCTATTTCGATACCGAGGACCTGCGGTTCCGCCGCCGTGGCCTGGCGCTCCGTGTGCGCCGGGCCGGGCGGCGCTTCGTCCAGGGCGTGAAGAGCGAGGACGGTAACGGCGGCGCCCTGACTCGGCGCACGGAGTGGGAGCACTCCATCGCCACGGCGACGCCCGATCTCGCGCTGATCGACGATCCCTGGCTGCGCAAGCGCATGAAGTTGAAGCCGGACGACGCGGTGCAGCCGGTCTTCACCACCCGGGTGCGCCGCCAGACCTGCACCGTCGATCACACCGTGGCGGACGGCTCCACCGGGCGCATCGAGGTCGCCCTCGACCAGGGCGAGATCCGGTCCGGCGCGGATGCCCAGCCGATCGGCGAGCTCGAGCTCGAGCTGCGCCAGGGCGCGCCGACCGCCATCTACGACCTGGCCCTCGCCTTGCACGATCAGGCGCCGGCGGCGGTCCGGGTCGAGACGCGCAGCAAGCGCCTGCGTGGCTTCGCCCTCGCCACCCACACGCCGCCTGGATGGAGCAAGGCGGCACCGCTCGCCCTCGCCGCCGATGGCACCATCGACGACGGCATGGCGACCATCTTCCGCGCCTGCTTCGACCATTGGACCGCCAACGAGGCGGCGGCACTCGAGGGCAGCGATGTGGAAGGCGTGCATCAGATGCGGGTCGCGCTCCGGCGGCTGCGCTCGGCGTTCGCGGTCTTCCGCGCGCTGATCCCGGTCGAGCAACTGGGCTGGCTGAAAGAGGAGGCGCGCTGGCTGATCGGGAGCCTGGGGCCGGCGCGCGACGCGGATGTATTCATCGCCGAGCTCTTGGCGCCGGTCCGCGCGGCGCGCACCGACGACGCCGGCCTCGACTCCCTCGCCGAGCGGGCGGCGGCGGCCCAAGCCGCGGGCTACGCGGCGGTGCGGGCTGCCATCGCCCTGCCGCGCTATACCCGCTTCCTGCTGCGCCTCGGGCAGTGGATCGAAGGCCGCGGCTGGAGAGTCGTGCTGGTGATGGAGAACGCGCCCTCGGCCCGGGCGCCGCTCGCCGCCCTCGCCGACCAGCTGCTGGCGAAGCGCCACCGCGCGGCGCTGAAACGCGGGCGGCGCTTCAAGCGCCTCGACGCCCAGGCGCGGCACGAGCTGCGTATCGCACTCAAGAAGCTGCGCTACACGGCGGAGTTCTTCGCCTCGCTCTACGACGACGAGGCGGCCGCGGCCTTCATTGCCACCACCAAGTCGTTGCAGGACGACCTCGGCCACCTGAACGACGTGGCGGTGGCCGAGCTGCATTTGCACCAACTGGTTGGCGCAGGCAGGGCGGTCGATGCGAAGTCCGCCGGCATCGTCCTCGGCTGGCACGCGCGCGGGGCGGCGCTGTTGCAAGAGACCTTGTCGCCGCGCTGGCGCGCCTTCGCCAAAGCCGAGCCCTTCTGGCACGCGGCCTGAGATTGGGGGGGGCGTTGGGCGAGATCCTGCTGCAGAACCTGAGCCTGCTGGACCCGGCCGCCGGTGCCTTGCTTCCGGGGCGCGAGGTTCTGATCCGGGACGATATGGTCGCGCTGGTCCGGCACGGGCCGATCACCGCCCCCGCCGCGCAGGCGATCGACCTGGGCGGGCGCGTCGTGATGCCCGGGCTGATCGACTGCCATGTGCACGTGACCGCGGCCCTGGTGAATCTCTGGGCGATGGATTCCATGATGCCGTCCCTGGTCACGGCCAGCGCCGGCGCAATCCTGCGCGGCATGATCCTGCGCGGCTACACTTCGGTGCGGGATGCCGGCGGCGCCGACCTCGGCGTCAAGGTCGCCCTCGAGCGTGGCCTCTTCACCGGTCCGCGCCTGTTCATCTCGGGCCATGCCATCAGCGAGACCGGCGGCCACGGCGATTTCCGTGCCCGGGTGTTCCACGGCGAGCCGTGCAGTTGCGGGCGCCTGCTGTCCTCGATCGGGCGCATCGCCGATGGGGTCGATGCGGTGCGCGCGGCGGTGCGCGACGAGATTCGCCTCGGTGCCGACCAGATCAAGATCATGGCCTCGGGCAGCGTGGGGTCGCCGACCGACCGCCTCACCTATCTCGCCTATTCCAAACCCGAGCTCGAGGCCTTCACCGACGAGGCGGCGCGGCACGAGACCTACGTCATGGCCCACGCCTATACCGCCGCCGCCATCCGCCGCTGCGTCGAGGCCGGCGTGCGCTCGATCGAGCACGGCAACCTGGTCGATGCTGAGGTCGCCGACCTGATGGCGGAGCGGGGTGTGTTCCTGGTGCCGACGCTGGTGGCGTTCGAGACTCTCGCCAACCACGGCCGCGACCTCGGCTTCCCGGCCGAGGCCTTCCCCAAGATCCAGCACGTGCTGGAGGTCGGCACGCGCTCGCTCGAGATCGCGCGGCGGGCGGGGGTAAAGATCGCCATCGGCTCCGACCTGCTGGGCGAGCTGCACCGGTTCCAGACCCGCGAGTTCACGATCCGCAGCCAAGCCCTCCCGGCGGCCGAGATCCTGCGCAGCGCGACTACCATCGGGGCCGAGCTGCTGCAAATGTGCGGCCGGCTCGGCGTGATCGCGCCGGGCGCGTTCGCCGACCTGCTGGTGGTGGATGGCGACCCGCTCGCCGACATCGCCGTGCTGGTGGGTGAAGGCGAGCGCCTGGCCGCGATCATGAAGGGTGGCCAGTGGGTCAAGAACACGCTGGCGCCGTGAGCGCATCTTCCTGGCCCTTGCGGCCCGGCGCGGGCGGCGCTGCACCCCGAGCGACCCGCCCCGCGACGAGGAGGCCCGCGTGATCCCGCGCTACAGCCGGCCCGAGATGGCGGCGATCTGGTCCGACGCCAACCGCTACCGCATCTGGCTGGCGATCGAGAGCCACGCGTGCGACGCCCAGGCCGCGCTCGGCGTGATCCCGGCCGAGGCCGCCCGAGCGGTGCGCGACCGTGGCCGGGTGGATGCGACGCGGATCGCGGCGATCGAGGAGACCACGCGCCACGACGTGATCGCCTTCCTGACCGACCTCGCCGCGAGCATCGGCGATGACGCCCGCTTCGTGCACCTCGGCATGACGTCCTCCGACGTGCTCGACACCTGCCTCGCCGTGCAGTTGACCCAGGCGGCCGATCTCCTGGACGGCGGCCTGGCGCGCGTACTCGCCGCGCTGGAGCGCCGCGCGCGCGAGCACAAGGACACGGTCTGCGTCGGCCGCAGCCACGGCATCCACGCCGAGCCGACCACCTTCGGCCTGAAGCTCGCTGGGCACTTCGCCGAGTTCCAGCGCGGGCGCGCGCGGCTGGCGACAGCCAGGGCCGAGGTCGCCACCTGCAAGATTTCCGGCGCGGTCGGCACCTTCGCCAACATCGACCCCCGGGTCGAGGCCCATGTCGCGGCGGCCCTCGGCCTGACGCCCGAGCCGTTCTCCACCCAGATCATCCCGCGCGACCGGCACGCGATGTTCTTCGCCACCCTCGCCGTGATCGCGGGCGCGGTCGAACGCCTGGCGGTCGAGATCCGCCACCTGCAGCGGACCGAGGTGCGCGAGGCGGAGGAATATTTCGCGCCCCTCCAGAAGGGCTCCTCGGCCATGCCCCACAAGCGCAACCCGGTCCTGACCGAGAACCTGACCGGCCTGGCCCGGCTGGTGCGGGGCGCGGCGGGGCCGGCGCTGGAGAACGTCGCCCTCTGGCACGAGCGCGACATCTCTCATTCCGCGGTCGAGCGGGTACTGGCCCCCGACGCGACCATCGCCCTCGACTTCGCCCTGCACCGCTTGGCCGGGGTGGTGGAGAACCTGGTGGTCTATCCCGAGGCGATGCGGCGCAATCTGGAGCAGCTGGGCGGGCTGATTTTCTCGCAGCGGGTGCTCCTCGCGCTCGCCGCGGCCGGCATGAGCCGGGAGGCCGCCTACACCCTGGTGCAGAAGGCGGCGATGGCGATCTGGGCCGAAGGCGGCAGCTTCCTGGCCCGGCTCCAGGCCGACGGGCAGGTGACCGCGCACCTGGACGCTGCTGCGCTGGCGGCGCTGTTCGATCTCGGCTACCACACCCGGCAGGTGGACACGATCTTCGCCCGCGTGTTCCCGGCGAAGCGGAGCGGCTGAGGCGCGATTCTCACGCGATCCCCGGGTTCCCAGTTGCCGGGCGGATCACAAAGTCGAGAAATCAGCGCAAGAACGCAATCTACCCCTATGATTTATTCGAACGTTTGCGCTATTTTTCTGGCGTTCGAGCCGAGCCGGCCCCAGTCTCACCCCCGGCGTATCTCTGATGGAGGATGATCGAATGAAGCGAGTGATGCGGCACGCTCTGTTGGCCGCGGCGGCTGTTGCGCTGTTGGCCGTCGGCGGATGTGCTGCCCAAGGTGAAGCCGGTGCCGCTGCGTCGGCAGCGGATGTCAACACCCTCAAGGGTCAGGTGACCGCCCTCAGTGGTCGGGTCGATGCGATCGAGCGTCGCGTCGCCGCCGCCGACGACAAGGCGGGCAAGGCCGAGGCTGCCGCCACCGCCGCGGCACGCGCGGCTGACGCCGCCGCCGCCGCCGCCAAGGCGACGGAGGCGAAGGTCGACCAGATGATGAAGCGGTCGATGCGGAAGTAGTCCGGCTCGACAAGCCGGACGCAGTCAGGAACGCAAGGGGCCGCCCGGACTCTACCGCGTAATGCGGACCGGGAGGCCTCGGCGTTCCTCCGCTGCGCGGGCGACCTTCGCCCAGTCCAGCCGCCGCGCTTCGGCGCCGGCGGCTTTCTCAATGATGGCCAACAGGTTGGTGATCGGCTCGGGCGTGAACTTGCGCCCGTCCTCGATCTCATCCGCCTGTTTCTGGCTGGGGTGAATCTCGAGATAAAGCTGGCTGTCGCGCCAGCCGAGCTTCAACGCCTGATCCACTACCGTCACCGGCGTGCCGACCGGCACCTGCGGGAACAGATCGACGATGTCGGCCGGATAGAGACGCAGGCACCCCGATGACAGCCGGCGGCCGATCCCGTCCGGGTTGTTGGTACCGTGAATGAGATAGAGCGGCCAACCCAGGTCGAGGGCGTGGGTGCCGAGCGGGTTGTCGGGCCCGGGCGGCATCATCACCGGCAGCGTCGGGTCCTCGGCCCGCATGCGCGCCGTCGGGTGCCAGGTCGGCTTGGCGCGCTTGTTGGCGACGTGGGTGGTGCCGAGCGGCGTCTCCAGCCCCTCGCGCCCGATGCCGAGGGCATAGGTGATCACCGTCCCGTTGGTGCGGAAGTAGTAGAGGCGCTGGTCGCCGAGGTTGATCACCAGGCCACGGCGCGGCGCGGTGGGCAGGACGTGCGCCGTCGGCAACACCACCTGCAACCCCTTGGGCGGCAGCCAGGGATCGACTCCCGGGTTCGCGGCCATGAGCTCGGTGTAGCCGAGACTGTAACGCTCGGTCAGGTCGAGCATGGTCTCCTCGCCTTGGACCACGTGGATGCGCACCTCGCCGATGAGGTCCTGGTTGCTCGACACCGGCGGGGAGACCGCGCCAGCGGTGCCCGCGCCGGCGAGCAGTGCGATCAAGAGGGCGATCAAGCGTGACATGGGTTCCGGTGCTTGGATGCTTCACTCGACAATGTAGGGTGCCCGAGACCCATGGAAAGAGGGTTACTCCAGCCCGTCAGCTCGCCAGCGGCAGAACCTCGCGCACGAACCGCTCCATGCGGGCGAGGCTCGGGGCGAGGCTGGTCTTCTCCGGGTTGCCGATGAAGCTGAACACGATGGTGCCAACGCCGAGGGCCCGGAACGCGGCGATGTCGCCGGCCACCTGCGCCGGCGCGCCGGTGAACAGCCGGCGCTGGCCGTCGAAGGCCGGCTGTGCGGTCTCATTATACCAGACCGCGTAGTAGGCCAAGTGCAGCGACTTCGGGTTGCGCCCGGCCGCCTTCAGTTCCTCGCCCAGTGCATCCAGGCCGGCCCGGTAGCGCGGCAGCGTGTCCAAGGGCGCCTTGGGATTGATGCCGATCGGATACCAGGCATCGCCGATGCGGGCGGCGCGGCTGAGCGCCGGCCCGCTTTCGCCGCCGACCCAGATCGGGATCGACCCCTGCGGCGGCTTCGGGCGGAAGATCACGTCCTTGAAGCGGGCATAGCGCCCCTCGAAGTGTGGCTCTTCCTGGGTCCAGAGCGCGCGGAAGATGGCGATGTATTCGTCGGTCACACTTCCGCGCTCGTCGAAGGGCGGCAGCTGCAGGGCCGCGAACTCCTCGGCCATCCAGCCGGCGCCGACGCCGAGCGTCATCCGCCCGCCGGACAGCGCGTCGATGGTGGCGATGGTCTTGGCCGCGGTCACGGGTTGGCGGTGCGGCACCACCATGACCGAGGTGAGGAGGCGCACGCGCCGGGTCTGGGCGGCGACGAATGCGAGCAGCGCAAGCTGGTCGTAGCATTCGCCCGACTGGCCGAAGTCGCCGGTCTCGGAATAGGGATAGCGCGACGCCACCGCGCGCGGCACCATGACGTGGTCGCCGACGGCAGCGTAAGCGAAGCCCAGCTCCTCGCCGGCGTGGGCAAGCTGGATCATGGCCTCGGGCGCCGCGAGCGGCCCCCGGTTCGGCAGCACAAACCCGAATTTCATCTGGCGTCCCTCTTCCGTTCCCCGCGCCCAGTCAAGCCGAAGCCGCGGCGGCTGGCAACGGTCGCGGCTCAGTCCTCGGCGTGTTGCGGCAGCAGGTAGAGCAGGCCGAGCCCGGCGCAGATGAATATCAGCACGGTCGCCATGCCGAGGCGCTGGCTTTCGGTCAGGACCGTCACCCAGGCCACTGTCGCCGGACCGAAGAAGGCCGTCACCTTGCCGGAGAGGGCGTAGAGGCCGAACATCTCGGTCTCGAGGTGGGCCGGCGCCAGGCGCGCCATCATCGAGCGGCTGGCGGCCTGCACCGGGCCAACGAAGATGCCGAGCACCATGCCCCAGAACCAGAACCAGGCATGGCTTTCGACGCTGATCAGCGCCCCACCCGCGACCGCCAGACAGCTGAGCGAGATGTAAAGCGTGCGCCGCGCCCCGATCCAGTCGTCGACCCAGCCGAAGCCGATCGCCCCCAGCCCCGCGGTGACGTTGAGCGCGATGCCGAACTGGATCACCTGGGCTACCCCCATGCCGAAGGTGCCGGCGGCGAACACGCCGCCCATGGCGAATACCGTGTTCAGGCCGTCGATGAACAGCATGCGCGCGAGCAGGAAATGCACGATGGTGCGGTACTGGCCGATGTCGCGGATGGTCTCGTACAGCCGGCGCAGCCCCTCGCGCGCCACGGTCCGCTTGGGCAGGCCGCTCCCCGGCCGGTCAGGCGTGAACAGGAACAGCGGCCAGGCGAAGGCCGCGAACCAGAGGGCAACGAGCGGCCCCGTCGCCCGCACGTGTTCGGCCGCAAGCCGGTCGAGGCCGAAGGGCGGCGGATCCGCCTGCACCAGGGCGAAGAGCGCCACTATCAGGCAGGTCAGCCCGCCGAAATAGCCGATCCCCCAACCCCAGCCCGAGACCCGCCCCAGCCGGTCGCGCGGTACGATGTCCGCCAGCATGGCGTTGTAGAACACCATGCAGAGCTCGAAGAACACGTTGCCGATGGCGACGCAGGCGAGCGTCACGGCCACGGCCCGCGCCTCGGGCTTCGCGAACCAGAGCAGCGCCGAGGCGATGATGCAGCCGACGGTGAATACCAGGAGCCAGGGCTTGCGCCTGCCGCCGGCATCGGCCAAGGCGCCGAGCACCGGGCTGAGGAGGGCCACCACGAAGGCACTCGCGCTCATGGTGATGCCCCAGAGCGCGGTGCCGCTGATCTCGTCGGCGGCGATCGCCTGCACGAAGTAGGCCGAGAAGACGAAGGTGACCACCACGGTCGGGAACGGCGAGTTGGCCCAATCGTAGAGGCACCAGGCAGAAACGCCGCGCGCCGGGTTGGTCACCCGGCGCGCCTGGGGCAGCGTTTTGGCATGGTTCACGGCGAGGCAGCGGGCGGGCGCGCGACCAGCCCCCGGATCTGCCGATTGGCTAGCGCCAGCATGGCGAGGTCGAACGCACCCGCGCTGCGCAAGTCGTCGAGCAGACCCTTGGTGCGTTCCACGGTTGCGCGGTTGCGCTCCGACCAATGGTCGACGGCGCCGTTCAGCGCCATGCGCCCACTGGCGGGGTCGAACCTGTTGTCGGCGCCGTCGATGATCACGGTGGTCAGGGCTCGCTGCCGGCCAAACAAGTCGTTCACGATCGCGGTCAGGGCCAGCCGCTGCCAGTGCGTCTCGGCCGCAATGCCGAGGGCGGAGGTGTGCAGCCAGTCGAGACCTAACCGGTCCCCCACTTCGAAGTAGATTCGGCCCACTTCGTCAATAGCAATATCGCGTCCCCGGGCCGCCTGCACGATATCGGGCGCCGATGCCAGTGCCTCCAACGCCCCGATACGCTCGGCCAGGTCACGCGGCACCTGGCCCTTGGCGAAGCGCTCGGCCCGGGCCTCGGCCTGGGCGCGGGTGCCCTCGGGCAGGATCGCCGGGATGCGCTGGCCGAGCTCGGCGATGCCGGCGCCGAAGCTGGCAACACCGCTGGCAATGTCGATCGGCCGGCCCAGATTGTAAAGGAACCAGAGCGTGCCCCGTTCCACCAGGCGGCCGATCTCGCACTTCATGGCGACTTGGCTCGCCGCCGGTACCTGGTTGTCGAGCGCCTCGATCGCATCCCACAGCTCGCGCACGCGGAAGGCGTCGCGGGTCAGCACATAGGCCCGCGCGACTTCGGCCGGCGCATCGCCGGTCTCCTCGGCGATGCGGTTGACGAAGGTCGATCCGACCCGGTTGACCATGCTGTTGGTGACCGAGGTGGCCACCAGCTCGCGGCTGAGGCGGTGCCGGGCGAGGCGGGGGCCGAAGCCCTCCTGCATCTTGGTCGGGAAA
>SHWA01000091.1 GCA_009693995.1 Alphaproteobacteria bacterium
CGCAGGTACCCCCCACCCTGACCCTCCCCCGCAAGGGGGGAGGGGATAAAGACTGAACGGCGCCCACACCTTCCCCCTCCCCCTCGACGGGGGAGGGTTGGGGTGGGGGTGAAGGCGACGGGTATCGAGCGTTTGAGTCAATCCACTAGCGCCCCAGCTTGAAGCGGCAACGGTCGAGCTGTAATAGGAAACCGGGGGCCCTAGATGTAACGGCGGAGTTTTGTCCGAGAGCGTTGATCGACGCGGAACCCGAAGCCCGCCTCTTAAGCCATCACCTTGTTGATTGTGCCAACTGATCGGAAATTTTCCGGTGCCCCTTTCGGTAGCGGCGGGGCGGTGTTCAAGGCCGTCGAGGTGAAAGCTGGGCTCCGCGCCCATCGGACGCCTTGCGTCCGATCGTTGCACAACCGAGCCCGACAGGCGCAATTGACGAACGGACTCTCCTCATCGCCGGATGAGAGATGGAGCTCGGGTCAGAGCCTCCTCGGCGGGTTGGACCGGGCCGTGATGACGGCAGGTTAGCACCGCTCGCGGAGGCCTGCTGGCTCCTGTGCCCGCTCCGAAGTCCGTTACAGAGGGCCGCACGGCCCCCCGCGAATGTCGGAACTGTTTACAAGTTCGCCGGCGGGAAAATGGCGGACTCTTGCGAACCCATTGACCCGCAAGGAATCATAAAATCTGGCACGGCGGTTGCCCGGATCCGCTCAACAAGACTTCCAAAAACCGTCGGCTCCGCCTCTCGGCCAACTCGTAACAGGGTCACAAGAACCGCGCGCAGCAGGGCTGCGGACGCAATGGTTGAGAACAAAGCAGGGAGCCGCGCAATGATTTCTGTGATTTCTGTATTCAGACTCGTTAAGGGAATCGCCCTGGCCGGCGTGCTGGCAACCCTGCCGGTGACGGCCTCGGCTACCCCCGTCGCTGACGCACCCGGTGACACGCTGCCGGGGATCTTGGCCACGCACGACATCGCGGTGATCGACGCGGTGGCGAGCGCGACCACCCTGAGCCTGCACGTCGGCTTCTTCGGCCCGGTGGCGCCCCCTTCGGCCGCCGGCCTCGCCGGTGTGATCGGTGCCATCGACCTCGACGTCGATCAGTCCCCGGCGACGGGTTCTCCCAGCTTGACGGACAGCTCCATCGGCCTCTTCGGCCTGCCGCCGACGGGGCTCGGCGTGGATTTCTTCGTCGATCTCCTCAGCGAGGTCTTCCATCCCGGATTTGTCGACATCGTCGACAACGTGACCTTCCTCCCCGTTGGTCTGGCTCCGATCGTCTATGGGCCGACCTTCTTCGACGTGTTCGTGTCGCTGGCGACGATCGGTGGCGATGACGGCCTGGTCGATTACGTCGTGATCGTCGGCGACGACAGTTCATTTACCGATGTGGCCGCCCATCCGCCGGTGATCGCCTCCAGCAGCCTCGTGCCGGAGCCCGGCACCCTCGCCCTCCTCGGCCTTGGCCTCGCCGGGCTCGGGCTGGCGCGGCGGCGCCGTCTGGCCTAGCCACAAGTACCTGAGCCAAGAAACACGAACGGCGGCCCATGGGCCGCCGTTTTCGTTCGATCATCTGGATTGACCCAGCCCCTCGGCGCCTTACATCGCCACCGAAAACGAGGTGCCGCAGCCGCACGAGGCGGTGGCCTGCGGGTTCTTGACCACGAACATGGCGGATTCCAGCGTCTCCTCGAAGTCCACCACCGAGCCGGCGACGTACATGAGCGAGACGTTGTCGATTACCAAGGTCGCGCCGTCCGTGGACACCATCACGTCGTCCGCCGACGTCGCGGTGTCGAACTTGAAGCCGTACTGAAAGCCCGAGCAGCCGCCGCCCGAAATCGACAGCCGGAGCATCTGCTCGGGGTTCGGCTCGTCCTGCAGGATTTCCTTGAGCCGCCGCGCCGCCGCCGCGGTCAGCCCGATCGGGGGCGGCAGGTCGGCCGGCCCCTTGCGGGGCGGCGCCGGTGTCTGATGCGTGCCGGGTTCCATGGGCTTGGAGCGGACCTCGTGGCGGGACTGACCAACCCTATGTATGGACCGTGGCGGTAATGTCAATCGGCCTCTTCGCCGTGGCCCACTCGAGGTTGCCTGCCCGGCGGGTGCCGGCTAGGGTGCCGCCATGCCGATCATGGGTGTGCCTGCCGCCTTCGCGAGCGATCCCCGCGCGAGTCGCGGGCGCCTCCATGCCGAGGCGGAAAGCCTGGACCGGAACGCCTTTCAGCGCGACCGCGACCGCGTGATCCATTCGGCCGCCTTCCGCCGCCTGCAGTCCAAGACCCAGGTGTTCGTGACCGATGAAGGCGACAACTACCGCACCCGCCTGACCCATAGCCTGGAGGTGGCGCAGCTCGCCCGGACGCTCGCGCGCCGCCTCGGCCTGCACGAGGATCTGGCCGAGGCGCTCGCCCTTGCCCATGACCTCGGCCACCCGCCCTTCGGCCACGCCGGTGAAGTCGCCCTGGCCGAGGCCATGGCGGATTACGGCGGCTTCGACCACAACGCCCAGACGCTCCGCGTGCTCACCCGCCTCGAGCAGCGTTACGCCGCCTTCGACGGCCTCAACCTGACCTGGGAGACCTTAGAAGGCGCGGTCAAGCACAACGGGCCCCTGGTGCCCCGGCCACTTAGCCCCGGCGAGCGGCCCAACCTGCCGGCCACCATCGCCGACTACAACGCCCGCCACGACCTCTGGCTGCACAGTTACGCCAGCGCCGAGGCGCAGGTGGCGGCGCTGGCCGACGACATCGCCTACAACAACCACGACATCGACGACGGCCTGCGCGCCGGCCTGTTCAGGGTCGAGGACCTGGCGCCGCTGCCCCTCGTCGGCGAGGTGTTCGCCGAGATGATCCGCGCCTTCGGCCGCATCGAGCAGAGCCGCCTGGTGCACGAGGCGGTGCGGCGTCTGATCACCCGCATGCTCGACGACGTGGTGGGGGAGACCGGGCGCCGCGTCGCCGCCGCGGGCCTGCGCTCGGCGGATGACGTGCGGGCGCTCCCCCAAGCCCTGGTCGCCTTCTCGGTGCCCATGATCGCCGCCGACCGGGCGCTGCGCCGGTTCCTGTTCACGCGCATGTACCGTCACCCCAAGGTGATGGAGCGCATGACCGGCGCGCAAGACGTGGTCAAGGACCTGTTCCGGGCCTATCTGGCGGATGACCGACGCCTGCCGGAGGCGTGGCAGGCGGCGGCGAGCGCGGCCACCGATCCGACCGCGCGGGCGGTGGTGATCGCCGACTTCATCGCCGGCATGACCGACCGCTTCGCGCTCACCCAACACCGCGCGCTGCAAGGCCCGGCGGCATGAACTACTGCACCGAGCTGCGCCGCCAGGTGGCGGCCGCGGTCGCGGCGCTGGCGGCCGAGGGGGTGCTGCCCGCGGGCCTCGACCTGGCCGCCGTCACCGTCGAGCCGCCGCGCGATACCGGGCACGGCGATGTCGCCACCAATGCGGCGCTGGTGCTGGCCAAGCCGGCGCGCCTCGCCCCCCGCGTGCTCGCCGAGCACATCCGCGGGCGGCTGGCGGCTGCGCCCGAAGTGGCCACGGCCGAGGTGGCAGGGCCCGGGTTCATCAATCTGCGCCTCGCCCCCGCCTTCTGGCGGGCGCGGCTGGTGGATGCGCTGGTGGCCGGCCGCGCTTACGGAGATTCCACGATCGGCCAAGGCGAGCCGGTCAACGTCGAGTACGTGTCGGCCAACCCGACCGGGCCGCTCCATGTCGGCCACGGCCGCGGCGCGGTCTTCGGCGACGTGCTGGCGGCGCTCCTCGAGAAGGTCGGCTACCACGTCACCCGCGAGTACTACATCAACGACGCCGGCTTCCAGGTGGACGCCCTCGCCTGGTCGGTCTACTGGCGCTACCGCCAGGCCAACGGCGAGGCGATGGGGCGCGAGGCGATCACCGGCTTCGACTGGCGCGAAACCTACCCGGGCGAGTACCTGGTGCCGGTCGGGGCGGCGCTGGCGGCGCGGGACGGGCGGCGCTGGCTGGAGGTGGCGCCGGCGGACTGGCTGCCGGCGGTGCGCCAGTTCGCCATCGACGCCATGTTGGCCCTGATCGACGCGGACCTGGCGGCCCTCGGCATCCGGCATGGGGTGTTCACTTCCGAGCGCGCGCTCCACGCCGACGGGCGCATCGACGCCGCCCTCGCCGTGCTCGACCAGAAGGGCCTGATCTACCAGGGCGTGCTGGAGCCGCCCAAGGGCATGAAGCCCGACGACTGGGAGCCGCGGCCACAGACGCTGTTCCGCGCAGCCAACTTCGGCGACGACGTCGACCGGCCGCTCAAGAAGTCGGACGGGAGCTGGACCTATTTCGCCGCCGACATCGCCTACCATCTGGACAAGGTTGAGCGCGGCTTCCGCACCCTGATCGACGTCTGGGGCGCCGACCATGGCGGCTACGTCAAGCGGGTGCAGGCGGCGCTCATGGCACTGACCGACGGCACCGCCACGCTGGACGTGAAGATCTGCCAGCTGGTCAACCTCTACCAGCGGGGCGAGCTAGTGCGCATGTCGAAGCGCGCCGGCACCTTCGTCACCCTGAGCGAAGTCGTCGACGAGGTAGGCAAGGACGTCTTTCGCTTCTATATGTTGACGCGAAGGAACGACGCACCACTTGATTTTGATCTGGCAAAGGTGTTGGAACAGTCTCGCGACAACCCGGTGTTCTATGTCCAGTACGCCCATGCTCGGGTCGCCTCGGTCATGCGGCATGCGCGGGAGATGTTTCCTGGCGCCGATCTCTCGGATGCGGCGCTCGCGAGGGCCGATCTGGACCGGCTGGTGGCGCCGGAAGAGATTGCGCTGAAGAAGGCGATCGCCGGCTGGCCGCGCGTGGTCGAGGTGGCGGCGTCGGCCCACGAGCCGCACCGTATCGCCTTCTACCTCTATGACGAGATCGCGGCCGCGTTCCACGGCCTCTGGAACCGGGGCAAGGAGACGCCGGAGTTGCGCTTCCTGGTGGCCGAGGATGCCGCGCTCTCCACTGCGCGCCTCGCGCTGCTGCGCGGTGTCGCCACCGTGATCGGCGCGGGCCTCGCCGTGATGGGGGTCGAGCCGGTGGAGGAGATGCGCTAGTGGCCGCGGAAAAACCGCCCTCCAGCGAGGATCGCTGGTACGACGATCCAAACCAAAGTATCGCGCCACCGCGCAGCCGCTGGCGCTGGGTGGTGATCGGCCTCGCGGTGGCCGCCATCGGTGGCCTTGGCTGGGTCAGCTTCCAGATGGTCGAGCAGCGCCTCACCGCCGGCGGCGAGGTTCCGACTATCATGGCCGACAAGTCGCCGATCAAGGTCAAGCCGGCCGGGTCGGACGCGCTCGATCTGGCGACCAAGAAGGACACCCTGGTCCATGGCATCGGCAGCCGCGACAAGGGCGGCCAGAAGGTCGAGCGCCTGCTGCCGGGGCCGGAAGAACCGATGGCCAAGCCGCCGGCGACGCCCATGGTGCCGCCGCCGCTGGCCGCCAGGCCCCAGCCGTCGGCGCCGACCGCTGCTCTAACCGCTGCTCCAACCGCTGCCTCGGCGCCGGCGCCGCCCGCGCAGGCCGCGGCCCCACCCGCCGCACCATCGGTTCCACCCAAGGCGCCCGCGGTGGCGGCGATCGCGCCGGCCGCGGGGGGCGAGGCAGCTTTCCAGCTGCAGCTCGGTGCCTTTCGTTCGAACCAGGCGGCGGATGCCGCCTGGGCTCGGATCAAGACGGCGAATATCGACGTGCTGAGTGCGGCCACGCCGACCATGAGCCAAATCGACCTCGGCCAGGGCAGGGGCATCTACGTCCGCATCCAGGCCGGGTCTTACGGCGACCGCGACAGCGCCGTCGCCGCCTGCCTGCGGCTGCGCGAACGCAAGGTCGAGTGCTTCGTTGTCCGCGGCTGATTCTGTTCCGCGGGCGGCGATCGTCGGCTGTGCCGGCTGGGTGCTGACCCCGGCCGAGGCGGCCGCCTTCGCCGCGGCCAACCCACTTGGCTTCATCCTGTTCCGGCGCAATTGCCGCGACCGCCGGCAACTGGCGGCGCTGACCGCGGCGCTCCGGCGCGCGGTCGGGCGCGACGACGCACCGATCCTGATCGACCAGGAGGGTGGCCGCGTCGCCCGCCTGGGGGCGCCGGAATGGTGGCAACCGCCGGCAGCCAGGGCGATCGCCGCCGTCGGCGCCGGGGCGGCCTCCCTCGCCTGGGCGGCGGGGCGGCTGATCGCGGCCGATCTCGGCGCCGCCGGCATCACCGCCGATTGCGCGCCCTGCCTCGACCTCGCCTGGCCAGGATCCAGCGATGTCATCGGCGACCGCGCATTCGGCGCCGACCCTGGCGTGGTGGCTCGGCTGGGGCGGGCATTTGCCGAGGGGCTCCGGGCCGGTGGCGTGCAGCCGATCATCAAGCATGTTCCCGGCCACGGCCGCGCCGAGGTGGACAGTCACACCGCCCTGCCGCGCGTGGCCGTGCCGCGGAGCGAACTGGCAGTTACCGATTTTGCGCCCTTCGCAGCGCTCGCCGACCAAGGGTGGGCGATGACCGCGCATGTGGTCTATGCGGCGATCGACGTGGATCAGCCGGCGACCCTCTCGCCCCGGGTCGTCGCCGAGGTGATTCGTGGTCAGATCGGGTTCGCCGGCGTGTTGGTGTCCGATGACATCGGCATGGGTGCGCTCACCGGCGGCGTGGGGGAGCGGGCTCAGGCCGCCATCGCGGCCGGCTGCGACGTGGTGTTGGAGTGCAGCGGAATACTGGATAACGCGCTGACAGCGATCGCCGGGGCCGGGCCGCTCACGACGGCGGCACGCGGTCGGCTGGAGCGCGCACGGCGCGCGGTTGGCGCCGCCGATGCGGCCGATCTCGCCCGCCTCCGCCGCGACGTGGATGAGGCCTGCGCCGGGACCGCCGCGTGATCGAGACCGCCCTCGACTTCATCGCCAAGGGCGTGCCGCTGGTGCTGGCGATCACCCTGCACGAGGCCGCCCATGGGTGGGCCGCCTTGCGGCTCGGCGACGATACCGCCTGGCGCCTCGGGCGGGTCACGTTCAATCCGCTGCGCCATATCGATCCCTTCGGCACGATCGTGCTGCCGGGGATGCTGTTCCTGGCCAGCGCACCATTCATCATTGGCTTTGCCAAGCCGGTGCCGGTGAACTTCTTTCGGCTGCACCGTCCGCGCCGGGACATGGTTCTGGTGGCGCTGGCGGGGCCCGGGATCAACCTGGCCCAGGCCGTGTTCGCAGCCTGGCTGATCCGCGCCGTGGATTTGTTGCCGACGCCGGTCGCCGACTGGAGTTTCGAGGTGCTGCGCTTTGCCGTGCTGATCAATGTGGTGCTGGCGGTCTTCAACCTGCTGCCGTTGCCACCGCTCGACGGTGGGCGGGTGCTGACCGGATTGCTGCCGGCGGGGCCGGCCCGGTTCTTGATGCGGGTCGAACGGTTTGGGCTCTTCATTCTTCTGGCGCTTGTGATTATTGTGCCCATGGTCGGTAGGTATCGCGGGGTCGAATTGAATCCGGCGGAATGGCTGCTGGGGCCGCCGGTGAACCTGCTGGTGGATCTGATCGGCTGGATGACGGGGCTGGACTGAGCCATGGCGGAAACCACCGCGACGGTGATCGAAGGACCCTGGGAGGCGCCGCCGGTGCCGGTCGCCGATCAGCAACTGGTGGTCGATCTCGACGGCTACGAGGGTCCGCTCGACATGCTGCTGGCGCTCGCCCGGGCGCAAAAGGTCGACCTCACCAAGATATCGATCCTGCAACTCGCCGAGCAGTACCTGACCTTCATCCAGGAGGCGCGGGCGCTCCGCCTCGAACTTGCCGCCGACTATCTGGTGATGGCGGCGTGGCTCGCGTACCTGAAGTCGCGGCTGCTGCTGCCGACGCCGGACGACGACGACGCAGAACCGACGGGCGAGGCCATGGCCGAGGCGCTGCAGTTTCAATTGCGGCGATTGGCGGCGATGCGCGAGGCGGTGGCGCGGCTGCTGGCGCGGTCGCGATTGGGGCGTGACATATTCGCCCGGGGCGCGCCGGAAACGGTGCGCGTGGTGCACAAGAGCGCCTGGTCTGCGACCATCTACGATCTGCTCAAGGCTTATGCCGACTATCATCGGCGCACCCGCGTGGAGACCCTGAGCATCGCGCCCTCCAGCCTGCATTCCATGGAGGAGGCGCTGGAGCGGCTGCGCATGATGCTCGGGCGGATGCCGGAATGGAGCGCGCTCTCCAGCTTTCTGCCGCTCGATCTGCAGGACGGTCTGGGGCGCCGCTCGGCCTTGGCCGCGACGCTTCTGGCCAGCCTGGAGATGGCGCGGCAAGGCACCATCGAGCTGCGCCAGGGTAGCCCCTTCGGTCCGATCTTCCTGCGCCGCAAGCCCGGCGTGTGATGGCGGTGCCGCCGATGGTCGATCTCCAGTCCCAGGTGCGTGTGATCGAGGCGCTGCTATTCGCCTCCGACCGGCCCCTCGGCGCCGCCGACCTGGCGCCGCATTTGCCCGAGGGCGCCGACGTGGCCGCCCTGGTCGGCGAGTTGGCGCGGCACTACCAGGGGCGGGGCGTCAATCTGGTCACGGTTGCCGGCAAGTGGGCGCTGCGCACCGCCCCCGATCTCGCCCGCCATCTGGAGAGCATGCGTGAGGTGCCGCGGCCCCTCAGCCGCGCCGCCCTCGAGACGCTCGCCATCATCGCCTACAACCAGCCGGTGACGCGCGCCGAGATCGAGGAGATTCGCGGCACCCCGGCCAGCCGGGGCACGCTCGACATCCTGCTGGAGATCGGCTGGATCAAGCCACGCGGGCGCCGCAAGGTGCCGGGGCGGCCGGTCACCTGGGTGACCTCCGACGACTTCCTGTCGCATTTCGGGCTCGAGGCCCTGGAAGACCTGCCGGGCGTGGACGAGTTGCGGGCCGCCGGCCTGCTCGACCGCACGTCGCCGGTGACCGTGCTGAGCGAACATGCCCCGCCCGATACCGACGACGATCCGGCCGACGACAACTCCGACGGGGACGACGAGGCGGCAGCGGCGGAGTTAGCAGAGAGCGCCGCCGATGATCCAGGTGCGGTCGAGCCGGCCGAACGGTCGCCGGGGCGCAAGCCCTATTCCGGCGGGGGTCGTGCCGGCGAGTGAGGGGCCATGCGCCTCCTCTGTATCTTGCAACTAATTCGCAATTGCAATAACCTCCCGTTCTCCGTGGCCAGGGCGTTGCCGGGATGCGCTCTGCCCTCTGCGGCGCCCCGCGGGTGACGTTTCCGGGAGAGTCTCCTGTCATGCCCACCGCCGCGGGCAACCCTGCCGCGCTGCAGCCGGCTCGCCGAGGTGGGGGGATCTCACGTCGATTCGTCGCCCTCATGGCGACTGTGGTGGCGGCCCTGATCGCGGTGCCGATTATCGTGGTCTTCGCCAACCTTCTGGTGCCGTCAGGCGATGTCTGGCGCCATCTGATCGCCACCGTGCTTGGGCGCTATGCCGCCAACACCCTGGTGGTGGTGGTTGGGGTCGGCGCGGGCACCTTGGTGGTAGGCACCGCGACCGCCTGGCTGGTCACCATGTGCCGGTTTCCCGGGCGCGCTGTCCTGGAGTGGGCCCTGGTGCTGCCGCTCGCCGTGCCGGCGTATGCCATCGCCTTCACCTATGGCCATCTGTTCGACTTCGCCGGCCCCTTGCAGACCTTCCTGCGCGAGAGCTTCGGCTGGAGCCGGGGCGACTACTGGTTTCCCCAGATGCGCTCACTCGGTGGCGCGGTGCTGGTGCTGACCGCGGTGCTCTACCCGTATGTCTATCTGCTGGCGCGGGCGGCCTTCCTGGAACAATCGGTATGCGTCCTGGAAGCGAGCCGGATGCTGGGGCGGGGGCCGTGGCGAAGTTTCTTCGGGATCGCGCTGCCGCTCGCCCGCCCTGCGCTCGCGGCTGGTGTCATCCTGGCCCTGATGGAGGCCCTCAGCGACTTCGGCGCGGTGCAGCATCTGGCGGTCGACACCTTCACCACCGGCATCTATCGGACCTGGTTCGGCCTCGGCAATCCGGCGGCGGCGGGACAGTTGGCGGCGCTTCTGATGTCGGTGGTGCTGCTCCTGATCGGGGCGGAGCGGCTGTTGCGCGGCGGGGCGAGGTATCATCACACGTCTTCGCGGTACCGGCGCATCGCCGGCCACTTGCTCCGCGGCCGGCGCGCCGCGGCAGCGAGCGTGGTCTGCTGGGTGCCGGTTGCAATCGGCTTTCTCTTTCCCGGCGTTCAGCTTCTGCTGTGGGCGGCCGAGTCCGGCGGGCGGTTGCTCGAGGACGGGTTCCTGGGTCTCGCCGCCACCTCCATCACCCTGGCGGGGGCGACGGCGGCGCTGGTGGTCACGGTTGCCCTCGTGCTTGCCTATGCCCGGCGCATCCAGCCGCGCATCCTCACTTTGGTGGCCACCCGGCTGGCCGGTCTCGGCTATGCCGCGCCGGGTTCCGTGCTCGCGGTCGGCATCCTGATTCCCTTCGCCTGGATCGACACCACGCTCGACCACTGGGCGCGCGCGCGCTTCGGAATATCGACCGGATTGCTGCTGAGCGGGACCACGGCGGCGCTGTTCGCCGCCTATCTGGTGCGCTTCCTGGCGGTTGCGCTCAATCCGGTCGAGGCGGGTCTTGCCAAGATCACACCGAGCATGGATGGTGCCGCGCGCAGCCTCGGTCTCGGGCCGGCGCAGGCGATCCGGCGGGTGCACGCGCCGCTGCTGTCGGGAACGCTGCTGGCGGCAGCGATTCTGGTGTTTGTCGACGTGATGAAGGAACTGCCGGCCACCATGATCCTGAGGCCGTTCAACTTGAACACCCTGGCGGTCCGCGCCTTCGAGCTCGCGGCCGACGAGCAACTCGCGGCCGCGGCGGCGCCGGCGCTGGCGATCGTCGTCGCCGGGCTGGCCCCGGTGGTGATGCTGATCCGAGCCATGCGCCGCGCGCGCCCCGGCAGCGCCGCCGATGCGCCTTGAGGTCGACCACGTCAGCCACCGCTTTCAGCGGCTGATCGCGGTCGACGACGTCTCACTCGGCGTCGGCCAGGGCGAGACCCTCTGCCTGCTGGGACCTTCGGGCTGCGGCAAGTCTACCCTGCTCCGCCTGATCGCCGGGCTCGAGGACCTGCAGGCTGGCCGGATTCGGATCGACGGCGAGACCGTGGCCGGCGACGGCCGCTCGGTTCCGGCCGAGGCGCGCGGGGTCGGCATGGTGTTCCAGGATTACGCCCTCTTTCCCCACCTCACCGTGCTGGCCAACGCCGCCTTCGGTCTCGACCACCTGCCTGATGCGGCGCGCTTCGAGCGCGCGCGGGCGCTGCTCACCCAGATGGGGTTGGAGGGGCTTGGGGGCGCCTATCCTCATACCTTGTCGGGCGGGGAGCAGCAGCGCGTCGCGCTGGCCCGGGCGCTGGCTCCGGAGCCCCATGTGTTGTTGCTGGACGAGCCCTTCGCCGGCCTCGATGTGCGCCTGCGCGACCGGCTGAGGGAGGACACACTTCACCTGCTGAAGCAGCGTGGGACTACTTCGATCCTGGTCACCCACGACCCCGAGGAAGCGATGTTCATGGGCGACCGCATCGCGGTCCTGCTCCGCGGTCGCATCGTCCAGGAGGGATCGCCGGTGCAGCTCTATCGCCGCCCGGTGAACGCCTTCGTGGCGCGGTTCTTCGGCGAGATTAATTGCCTGCGGGGTCGGGTGCGGGGCGGGGCGGTGGCGACACCGCTCGGCAGCTTCGCGGCGCCGGGCCTGGCCGATGGCACGGACGTGGAGGTGATCGTCCGACCCGA
>SHWA01000092.1 GCA_009693995.1 Alphaproteobacteria bacterium
GCACCGCCTGGGACACCTCGAGCGGATTCGCCGTCGCCTGCTTGACCACACCGATCGAGACCGCGTTCTGGCCCCGATAGCGCGTAGCCCGCCGCACATCGCCGGAGCCGATCTCGACCTTCGCCACGTCGCCGAGGCGCACCATGAAGCCGTTCGCATCCTTGACGATCACGCGTTTGAACTCGTCCACCGTCGCCAGGTCGGTGCGGGAGAGCACCGTGAACTCGCGGTCCAGGCTCTCGATGCGGCCCGCCGGCACCTCGACGTTTTGGCGCCTGAGGGCGCTCTCAACGTCCTGCACCGTCAGGTCGTAGGCGGCCAGGCGATAGCGGTCGACCCAGATGCGCATGGCATACCGCCGCTCGCCGAAGATGCGCGCCTCGGCGACGCCCGGCAGGTTCTGCAGCCGATCCTTCACATAACGGTCGGCGAAGTCGCTGATCTCGAGGGGAGAATGGCGGTCGCTGGTGAAGGCGACGTAGAGGATCGGCTGGGCGTCGGCCTCGACCTTGGCGATGACCGGTTCATCGGTCTCGTCGGGCAGGCGATTGCGCACCCGGCTGACGCGGTCGCGCACGTCGCTTGCCGCCGAATCGGGGTTGGTGCCGAGCCGGAAGCGTACGTTGATGGCGCTCTGCTCGGCACGGCTGGAGGACGTCAGCACTTCGATCCCCTCGATCCCGGCAATCGAGGTCTCCAGTATCTGCGACACCTGGGTCTCCATGACCTCGGCGTTGGCACCGCGGTAGCGGGTGGAGACGGAGACCACCGGCTCGTCGATGTTCGGGTACTCGCGCACCGCGAGGCGCGTATAGCTGACGAGGCCGATCAGCAGCACCAGGAGGCTGAGGACGGAGGCGAAGACCGGACGGCGGATGCAGAGCTCGTAGAACTTCATCTAGCTGCCCGCCTTCGATCCGACGATCTCGACCGGCGCGCCGTCGCGGAGGCGGATCTGCCCCGCCGTGACCACTACCGTGTTCGGCGCGATCCCCTCCAAGATCTCGACGAAGCCCGGCTTGCGCAGTCCCGTGCGCACCTTGGTCGCGATCGCCTTACCCTGCTCGATGCGATAGATCACCACGTCGTTCTGCACCGGCACGATGGCGGTCTCCGGCACCAGCACCGCATTCTCCCGCACGCCGACCACCAGGATGATGCGCGCGAACATGCCGGGCGCCAACATATCCTTCGGGTTCGGCACCGTGGCACGCAAGCGCACGGCCCGCCCATTCTGATCGACCAAGGGATCGATCGCATAGACGATGCCGTCGAAACTGTCGTTCGGGCGCGCATCGACGCTGATGCGAAGCGTCTGCCCGCGCTTCAGGGCGGCATGGAAAATTTCCGGAACCCGGAAGTCGACCTTCAACGGATCAATGCTCTCCAGATTGACGATCCGATCACCGGGGCCGACGTACTGGCCGACGCTGATGTTGCGCAAACCCAGCACGCCGGCAAAGGGAGCCAGGATGGTGCCCTTTTCCAGCTTCGCCCGGGCCAGGGCAATCCGAGCCTGATCGGCTTCCAACTTGGCGATCGCCTCGTCGCGCGCGCGCGCGGTAGCCGTGCCCTGCCTGAAGAGCGTATCGGTGCGTGCCGCGTTGGCCTCCGAGAGCGTGAGCTCGGCCCGGGCCTGGGCCAGCTCCGCCTTGAGAATGGTCTGGTCGAGTTCGACCAGCGGCGCCCCGGCGGCGATCTTCTCGCCTTCCTTGAACATGAGGCGCGCCACCCGGCCGGCGATCTCGGGCTGGACCACCACCGATTCGTTCGACTGCAGCGTGCCGACCGCCGCGATTTCCTGCGAGATGGTGTCGACCGTGGCCTTGGCAGCTTCCACAGGGATCGGCCCGCCGCCACCGCCGCGCGCCCCACCCGGTGTCTGAGCCTGGGCCTGCTGCGGCGCTGCCGCGGGCGGTCCGTAGACGCGGGAATACAGCCAATATCCAGCGGCCGCCACCGCGGCGACAATCACCACGGCGGTCAAGATCCGCTCTGTGCGAGCCATGTTGCTGCGTAGGCTCCGGAAGCCTTGCCAACTCTTGATCAATATGGCCACGACGGCACGGCCGTCAAGGCAAACACCAATGGTAACGATAGGTTGAACGCAGTCCGATCAATGCTGGGTTAATGGGAGAACCGCTTCATGCCGCCGTCCACGTACATGACCGACCCGGTGATCAATCGGGCCAGCGGCGAAGCGACGAAGGCCACCAGGTACCCCACCTCCTCAGGCGCGCCAAAATAGCCCACCGGGATATGTGCCTCGGAAAATTTTTTCTCCGCCTCTTCCGTGGGATATGCGCGGGTATTCTGCTCCGACTTGATGCGGCCCGGAATGATGCAATTGACGGTCACCCCATGCTTGCCGAGATCGCGGCTGAGGCCCTTGGCCCAGGCCTGCACCGCCGCCTTCGCCGCGGTGGCGGCGTTCACTCCGAACGGCTCCATGGTGCCGGTGATGTTGATGACGCGGCCGAACTTGCGCTCGATCATGCCCGGGGCGAACGCCCCGGTCACCCGGCGCACGGCGGTGAAGTTGAGCGCCAGCGCCTCCTCCCAGAGCGATTCGGGAGCATCCAGCGGCGCCGGGAGCGCCGCACCGGCGTTGTTGACCAGGATGTCGAGGCGACCGCCAAAGGCCTTGCCGATGGCGTCCTTGAGGCGGCCCGGGGCATCGGCGCCGGCAAGGTCCAACGCCATCACCGCCGGCCGCTCCACCCCGGTCTTGGCGATACTGTCCGCCAGGCCCTCCAGCAGTTCGCCCCGCCGCGCGGTTATGGCGACGCGGCACCCTTCCGCCGCCAGCACACGTGCAGTACCCGCACCGATGCCTCGGCTCGCGCCCGTCACGAGAGCGGTTTTTCCTTTTAGTTGTAAATCCATCTGGTCGTTTCCTCAGGTTACAGAATAATCTCAGCTACTGGTACTGGCGTTCCAGTTCCTTGATCTGGCGGGTAATCGTGGCGATCCGTTCCGGCCCCTCGTAGCGGTCGCCGGCGATCACGATCTCGGTCACGCGGTCGCCGACTTCCCCCATCAAGTCCCAGTCGTTCTTGCCGCCGTGGCCGACCGGGATGCGCAGCACCGAGTCTTCGGTGTAGAGGTTGGTCGGCTTGCCGAACAGCGGCCGGTTGCCGGCCGGCTTCGGCAGCGCCGCCGGCGACTGGCCGCGGATCGCCTTGCGCAGCGTGCGGCGGAACAGCGCCACACCGCCATCGGTCCGCCCGAGATGCTCGAGCGCATGGCGCGCGATTTTGCGCTGGGCGGACTGGGCCTCGTAGTCACCGGGGTGGCGCTGCGCTTCCTCGTACGAATCGCGCGCCGTTTGACCCTCCATATCGATCTTCTCGATCCCGCAGAGCGCCCGGTCGCCGCCCGGGAACTGCGCGCCGAAATGGCGCCAGCCGACATAGACCGAGTGCTCGTTGTCCACCGGCACGATCCAGCGCGAATAAAGCGCGCGCTGGAAGTAGAGCCGCTTGGTCCCGTCGTCCCAAACCGTGCCGACATGGCTCTCATTGGGCAGGAAGACGTGCAGCATCCGCACCCACATCAGGTCGTTCTCGAGCCGCCGCTTGCAGGAATAGATCACCCCAGCGCCAGCGCCGACTTCCTGCCAGTCGATACGTGGAACGCGGGTGAAGGTCGGCACGAAATGCGGCGACAGGCGGCTGTGCAAGAATGTCGAGTGCACCGGATCGAGGTTGTTTTCCTCCGTTTGCACCCAGTTGTTGTCCACCTTGTGGATGAAGGGCACGCACTCGACGCCTGGCTCCTCGTAGACGTCGTGCACCGGGAACTGGGGCATCAGGTCGGGTGCGCCCAGGTAGGTGAAGACGATGCCCTTGTATTCCAGGCACGGGTACGCGCCGTGGCAGAGGGCGTCCTTCAGCTTGCTGTCCGCCGGCTCGCCCGGCGTCTCCAAGATGCGGCCATCCACGTCGAACAACCAGCCATGGTAGCAGCAGCGGATGCCGCGCGGCTGGACCATGCCGTATTCCAGCGACGTGCCGCGGTGGCAGCAGTGGCGCAGCAGCACGCCGACCCGCCCTTCGCCGTCGCGGAACGCCACCAGCGCTTCGCCCATGATGGAAATGGCGAGCGGCAGGTCCTTGAGCTGTTCCGAAAGGCAGACCGGCTGCCAGAACCGGCGCAAGTACTCTCCCGCCGGGGTGCCGGGACCGACATGGGTCAATTCCTCGTCCTCGCGCGGCACCTCGCGCTGGAAATAGGCGGAATACGGGCGGTTGACTACCGGCGCCGTCGGGCGCGGATCGGATCGGGCCATGGCGTTGTTCCCTTCCCTCTCGCGGGGGAGATGTTCGGAATACGCCGTCCGCGCTGGCGATGACGGCGCAACCGTCGTCGATGACGCGATGTTACAGGTCGGCCGGGCGGAATAAAAGCCGCCCCTCCGCCCCGAAGCGCCCGCTTGCCTCGGGAATCCACGGTCGTTCCCTTGCGCCAGCGCAGGTTTAGTCGAGATGGGGACAGGAGATAACGGTGGTTGCGTGGCTTCCGGTCGTAGTGGCGACGCTCGCGGGGTTTGCGCTCGGATACTTTTGGTATGGGCCGCTGTTCGGCAAGGCATGGATGGCGGAACGCGGGGTCACCGCGGCCGATCTCGCCAAGGACTTCAACCCAGGCCTGACCTACGGGCTGACTTTCCTCCTTGGCCTGATCGCCGCCTATGTCTTCGGAATCTTCCTTGGCCCCGACGCGGGCTTTGGCCGGGCTGCGTTCTGGGGCTTCGCCGTGGGGCTCGTGTGGGTGGCAGGGTCGATGGCCACGAACGCCCTCTTCGGACGGCAGAGTCTGAAGCTCTGGCTCATCAATGCCGGCTACCACGTCGCGCGCTTCACCCTCGTCGGTGCCGCCTTCGGGGTCTTCGGCTGACTCCGGCGCAGACGCCGAGAGCGTCGATCACGGCACCTTGAAGCCGCGCTCGACCGCCGGCCGTGCCGCGTTCGCCTGGAACCAGCGCTGCACGTTCGGGTGGTCCTCGAGGCGCTGGCCCTGGAACTCGTGGCGCCAGATCCAGGGATAGGTAGCGATGTCGGCGATGGTGTAGTCCGGGCCGGCCAGGTACTCGCTCTCCCCCAGGCGCTGATCGAGGACCCGGTAGAGGCGCGCCGCCTCGTTGGTATAGCGGTCGATGGCGTAGGGAATCTGCACCTTCGCGAACTTGCGGAAGTGGTGCGCCTGGCCGAGCATCGGCCCCACGCCGCCCATCTGGAACATCAGCCACTTGTTGGTCTCGGCGCGAGCCCGGGCAGCCTTGGGGTAGAAGCGGCCGAACCTCTCGCCGAGATACATCAGGATCGCGCCCGACTCGAACAGCGAGAACGTCCCGCCCGGGCCGTCGTGGTCGACGATCGCCGGAATCTTGTTGTTGGGACTGATCTTCAGGAACTCGGGCTTGAACTGATCATCCTTGTTGATGTCGATGGGGAACGCCTTGTAGGTGGCGCCCACCTCTTCCAGCATGACCGAGACTTTGCGCCCGTTCGGCGTGCCCCAGGTATAGAGGTCGATCATCGCCCTGCCCTTTCTCTCACGTCACCTTTGCCCTGGGAATACTGGGCCTTGCCGAACAGCCATTTCTTCTCGTCGTCCGACATGGCGCCCTGGCGCTGGCGCTCGGCCAAGACCTGCACGCCCTTGACGACCGCCGGTCGCCCGGCGATCGCGTCCATCCAGCGCTTCACGTTCGGGTACTTGCCGATGTCGATGCCCTGCCGCTCGTGGATGCGGATCCACGGAAAGCAGGCCATGTCGGCGATCGAGTAGTCGCCGGCAAGATACGCCACCTCGCCGAGGCGCTTGTCCATGACGCCGTAGAGGCGGTTGACCTCGCTCGCATAGCGGTCGATGGCGTATGGGATCTGCTCCGGCGCGTAGGACCGGAAATGGTTGAGTTGGCCGCACATGGGCCCCACGCTCCCCATCTGGAACATCAGCCACTGGATCGCCGTGTAGCGGCCGCGTGTGCCCTTGGGCATGAACTTGGCGGTCTTCTCGGCCAGGTAGATCAGCATCGCACCCGATTCGAACAGCGGGAACGGCCCGCCTTCGGGACCATCTGGATCGACCATGGCCGGCATCTTGTTGTTGGGGCTGATCTTGAGAAAATCCGGCTTGAACTGATCGCCCGCGCCGATATTGATCGGGATCACCTTATAGGGCAGCGCGCATTCCTCGAGCATGATGTGGACCTTGTGCCCGTTCGGGGTCGGCCAAGTGTAGAGATCGATCATCGCTGCCTCCGTTGCAGGGGTCGGGTGCGGGTGCGGCCGGTGCCGGCCCGCAGGGTTCCTCAAGTCGGGGTTATCCGTCCAGTTTCTTGCGCAACAGGTCGTTGACCAGCTTCGGATTGGCCTTGCCGGCGGTCGCCTTCATCACCTGGCCGACGAAAAATCCGAACAGCTTGTCCTTGCCGCCGCGGTATTCGGCGACCTTGTCCGCATTGGCGCCGATAACGGCGGCGATCGCAGCGGCGATGGCGCCCGAGTCGGTGACTTGCTGCAGACCCCGCTCCGCGACGATCTGGGCGGCGTCCCTGCCGGTCTCGAACATGGCCTCGAACACCTCCTTGGCGAGACGGCCGGAAATGGTGCCGTCCTCGATCAGGTCGATCAGGCCGCCGAGCTGCGTAGCGCTGACGGGGGTCTCAGCGATGTCGCGGCCGGCTTTGTTGAGCGCGCCGAACAGATCACCCATGACCCAGTTCGCCGCCGCCTTGCCGCTCCGGCCCCGCGCCACCGCCTCGAAGTAATCGGCGCTCGCCTGTTCGGCGACCAGAACCCCGGCGTCGTAAGGGGAGAGCTTGAAGTCGCGGATGAACCGCTCCTTCTTGGCGTCGGGTAACTCCGGCAGGGTTGCCTTCACCCGCGCGATGAACGCCGCGTCGAGTTCGAGCGGCAGCAGGTCGGGGTCGGGGAAATAGCGGTAATCGTGCGCCTCCTCCTTGGCGCGCATGGGGCGCGTCTCGCCCCGGTTCGCGTCGTAGAGCCGCGTCTCCTGCGCCACGGTGCCACCCGCCTCCAGTACCGCGACCTGGCGCTTCGCCTCGTATTCGATCGCGCGCATCACGAAGCGGACGGAGTTGACGTTCTTGATCTCGCAGCGCGTGCCGTACTGGGCCCCCGCCCGGCGCACCGAGACGTTGGCATCGACCCGAAGGCTTCCCTCTTCCATGTTGCCGTCGCAGGTGCCGACATAGCGCAGGATCGAGCGCAGCTTGCGCACATAGGCGCCTGCCTCCTCGGGCGAGCGCAGGTCGGGCTCGGAGACGATCTCCATCAGCGCCACCCCGGCGCGGTTGAGGTCGATGAAGCTCGCCGTGGGGTGCTGGTCGTGCAGGCTTTTCCCCGCGTCCATCTCCAAATGCAGCCGCGTGATGCCGATCTCGCGCGTGCCGTCGGGCAGGTCGAGGATGATGCGTCCCTTGCCGACGATCGGCTGCGAGTACTGGGAGATCTGATAGCCGGCCGGCAGGTCGGGATAGAAGTAGTTCTTGCGATCGAACACCGAGACCCGGTTGATCTCGGCCGCGAGTCCGAGACCGGTCTTGACCGCCTGCTCGACGCAGTGGCCGTTGATCACCGGCAGCATGCCCGGCATGGCGGCATCGACCAGCGACACCTGGCTGTTGGGCGTGGCGCCGAAGTCGGTCGAAGCGCCGGAGAACAGCTTGGCCTTCGAGATCACCTGGGCATGCACTTCGAGGCCGATAACCAATTCCCAGGTTCCCGTGGCGCCCTCGATTACATAGGCCATGTCAGACCTCCGGCCTGGCCGTGAAGCCGGCCGCCGTCTCCAGCGCAGTTGCGGCCTGTAGGACTGTCGGTTCGTCGAAGGGGCGCCCGATCAGCTGCAATCCGAGCGGCAGCCCGTGCGCGTCCAGCCCTGCCGGCACCGAGATACCCGGCAGCCCGGCGAGGGAGGCGGGAACCGTGAATACGTCGTTCAGGTACATGGCGATCGGATCGCCGCTCTTCTCGCCGATGGCGAAGGCGGCCGACGGGGCGGTCGGGGTCAGCACCACGTCGACCCGCGCGAACGCCTGGTCGAAGTCGCGCCGCACCAGCGCGCGCACGCGCTGCGCCTTGCGATAGTAGGCGTCGTAGTACCCGGCCGAGAGCACGTAGGTTCCGATCAGGATGCGCCGCCGCACCTCGCGCCCGAAGCCGGCGCCGCGCGTGTTCGCGTACATCGCGTCGACCGAGCCGCCGGGCACGCGCAGGCCGTAGCGCACGCCGTCGTAGCGCGCCAGGTTGGAGGAGGCCTCCGCCGGCGCGACAATGTAATAGGTCGGCAGCGCGTAGCGCGTGTGCGGCAGCGAGATTTCTTCGATCGCTGCCCCGCCAGCCCGCAGCCACTCGATCCCTCGCTGCCAGAGTGCCTCGACCTCCACCGGCATGCCGTCCACGCGGTATTCGCGCGGGATGCCGACGCGCAGCCCCTTCACGCCCGCCTGCAACGTCTGCTCGTAGTCGGGCACCGGTGTGGCGACCGAAGTCGAATCCTTCGGGTCGTGGCCGGCCATGGCGCCGAGCAGGATGGCGGCGTCGCGCACGCTGCGCGCCAGCGGCCCGGCCTGATCGAGGGACGAGGCGAACGCGACGATGCCCCAGCGCGAGCAGCGGCCATAGGTCGGCTTCAGCCCGACGATGCCGGAGAAGGCCGCCGGCTGGCGGATCGAGCCACCCGTGTCGGTGCCGGTCGCCCCCATGGCGATCCGGGCAGCAACCGCTGCTGCCGATCCCCCAGAGGAGCCGCCCGGCACCAGCGGCCGATTGTCGCCGCGCCGGCGCCAGGGGCTGACCACAGGACCGTGGTGGCTGGTCTCGTTGGACGAGCCCATGGCGAACTCATCCAGGTTGGCCTTGCCGAGCATCACCGCCCCCGCCTGCCAGAGCTTGGCGGTGACCGTGGATTCATAAGTCGGGCGGAAGCCATGCAAGATGTGGGATCCGGCCGTCGTGGCGACCCCGGCGGTGCAGAACAGGTCCTTGACCGCGATCGGAATGCCGTCGAGCGGCCCCGCCTCGCCGCGGCTGCGCCGGGCATCGGACGCCGCGGCATCGGCCAGGGCACGCTCCGGCGTTTCGGTAATGAAGGCGTTGAGCGCGCGGGCGCGTTCCATCGCAGTAAGATGCGCCTCGGCCAGCTCGCGCGCCGAGAACCGTTTCGCCGCCAGGCCCTCGCGCGCCGCCGCCAGGGTAAGGTCGGTGAGTGCCGTCATTCCACCACCTTCGGCACCACGAAGAAGCCGCGCTCAGCCGCGGGCGCGTTCTGCAATATCGGCTCAGCAGCGCCGCCTTCGGTGACCACGTCCGCGCGCCATGGCAGCTTCATCGCCACGACGCTGGTCATGGGCGCCACGGCGCTGGTGTCCACCTCGCTCAACTGCTCGACCCAGGTGAGAATGTGGGAGAGCTCGCCGGCAAGGGCTTCCAGCTCCTCCTCCGGCACGGCAATCCGGGCCAGGCGGGCGATCTTGGCGACGGTAGCTCGGTCGATCGACATGAGCGCGGGCCTTTGCGGGGGCGCGGAGGGGCGGTCGAGGGGTCAGCGGGATCGCCCCGCTTCCGGGGCATGGCACCGTAGCATCGGCCTTTCGGCAGCGGCAAGCCTCGGACTCTGCCGCTTCCGCCACCCCGAGCGATATGAGAAGGTCCGCTCGCGTCATGCCGATCGTCTCGCTCGAGGACCTGCCCGCCCTGCTCCGTCCCGGCCAGCGCCTGCTCGGGCTCGACGTCGGTACGCGCACCATCGGTGTCGCCGTCGCCGATCCGACCCTCACCATCGCGAGCCCGCGCGAGACCATCCGGCGCACCCGCATGGCGGCGGATGCCCAGGCGCTCGGCCGCATCGTGGCGGCCGCAGGCGCCGGCGGCATCGTCGTCGGACTGCCCCTCAACATGGACGGCAGCGAGGGACCGCGCTGCCAGTCGGTGCGGCAGTTCGCCGCCAACCTGCTCGCCACCATCAGCTTGCCGGTCGCATTCTGGGACGAGCGGCTGTCCACCGTCGCCGTGACCCGGGCGATGATCGGCGCCGACCTCACGCGGCAAAAGCGTGCCAAGGCGGTGGACCGGGCGGCCGCGGCCTACATCCTCCAGGGTGCGATCGACTCCTTGCGGGGAGCGGCGCGGTGATCCAGGCGGCACTCGCCAATACGCCGATCTTCGGCGCCATCCTCTTGGGCTGGGTGTTCCGCCGCACCGGATTTCCCGGCGACGGCTTCTGGCAACCGGCGGAGCGGATCGCCTATTACGTGCTGCTGCCGGCACTCCTCACCCACAACCTGGCGCGGGCCGACCTGTCCGGCATCGCCGTCCTGCCCATGGCGTCGGCACTGCTCGCCGGCATCTGCCTGACCGCGGCCCTCGCCCTGCTGGTTGCGCCCTTCCTCGGGGTGCCGCCCGCGACCGCGTCGTCGGTGTTCCAGGGGTCGATCCGCTGCAACGGCTATGTCGGCATTGCCGCCGGCTTCGCCGTCTTCGGCGGCGAGGGGCTGACCTTGGTCTCGGTCTGCATCGCGGTGATCGTGCCGGCCGGCAATGTGCTGAGCGTGATCGTGCTGACGCGCATGGGCCGCGGCATGGCCGGCACCTGGCGCGCGATGCTCTACCAGCATGCCACCAATCCGATGATCCTTTCCTGCCTACTGGGCGTGGCGCTCAACATGACCGGGATTGGGGCGCCGATGGTTCTCGGTCCGATGCTGAACATCCTCGGCCAGGCGGCCCTTGCCATCGGGTTGCTCGCCGTCGGTGCCGGGCTCGACACAGCGGCGCTACGCCGCACCCGCGCGCCGACCTTGGTCGCGACCGCGCTCAAGCTGGCCGTGATGCCGGCCTTGACCGCGCTCTCCTGCACGGTGGTCGGCGTGGACGGCTTGGCGGAGAAGGTCGCGATCCTGTTCTCGGCCGTGCCGGTCGCACCCAGCGCCTACGTCTTCGCCCGTCACATGGGCGGCGACGTGACGATGATGGCCGCCATCATCACCACGACCACCATGGTCGCCGCGCTCTCCCTGCCCGTGGTCGTGAGCCTGCTGCCTTGATCTCCCCCTGAGGCGGGACCATCATCCCGACCGGCAAGCCGTCCCCGCCACGGGGCGGGCCTTGCCATCACCGACCGCACCGGAAAGGACATCCATGCCGACCGCCGCCCAGATCGTCGCCCAGCGCCTCTATGACGCCGGCGTCCGTCATGCGTTTGGCATCCCCGGCGGCGAGGTGCTGACCCTGATGCAGGCGATGGACCGGGCCGGCATCCGCATCCGTCTCTGCAAGCACGAGGGTGCCGGCGGCTTCATGGCCGAGGGCCTGCACTACATGACCGGCGGCCCGACCGTCCTCTTCGCCACCCTCGGCCCCGGCGCGGCCAACGCCGCCAACGCGATCGTCAACGCCGACCAGGAGCGCGTGCCCCTCATCTTCCTGACCGGCTGCATGGACCCGGCCGACACCCCGACCTACACCCATCAAGTGTTCGACCACGGCGCCGTGTTCCGCCCCGTCACCCGGGCCTCGATCATGCTCCAGGACGGGGCAGTGGCGCA
>SHWA01000093.1 GCA_009693995.1 Alphaproteobacteria bacterium
CGCGGGCAGCTATTTCCTGGGCTTCGTCTTCGCCGGCCTGGCCGTGCTGGCGCCGGAGAGCCAGGACCAGGATCGGATCGGGCTGTTCGTGATGCTGCTGCTGCTGTTTCACGTCGCGTTCGACGTCGGCGCCACGTTCACCCGGCGGGTGCTGGCGGGGGAGCCGGTGACGCGGGCGCACCGGACCCATCTCTATCAGCTCTGCCAGCGTCTCGGGCGCAGCCACCGTCATGTCAGCCTGACCCACTACGGCATGAGTGTGCTGCAGGCACTGGCGCTGGTCTGGCTGGCGTTCGGGCTGGGCGGGGCGGAGCGCCTGCTCACCTTCGCCCCGTTCGTGGTGGTGTACAGCCTCTATGCCAGCATGACCTGGCGGCGGGCGCGGCGGGCCGGGCTGGTGCGGTAGATATCCCTCAAGGCGATTCGCTTGTAAATTTACCATGAGTGGTGTTTGGTGAAAGCACCCATAACGAGAGCGGCTGACGGGGTTGTTCTCTGGTCCCACCGGGAGCTCTACCCCCACGGCAGGCCCTCATAGAACGCTCGGACGATGGCAAAGCGGTCCTCGAAGGGCAGCAAGGGCTCATCGATTTCGACTTGGATTGTTTGCCAGTTCGCGCGGGCACGAGACACCACCTCCTCGGCAGAGATCGAAGTGGAATCAGGCTCGATGTCCCGAGCACGGCACTTGATAAGCAAGTCTTCGAGGATGGCGGCTTGCTCTGCTCTATCGAGATCGAAAGTCTCAATCAGGCGAGCAAGATCATAAACATCCTGGCGCCGCTGACGCCGCCGAATCGGCTGCTGAAGCAAGGCACGGAGCTTTTCGGCAATTAAGCCGGTGAGCGTATACGTTCGGAGAGGGTGAGCCGCTCCGGTGAGTGCAATGGCTTAATAAGTGCCAATCGGCTCGTTGAATGATATCTCGATCTCGATTGTGTTCGGAGCCTACTTGCGTTCGAGTTGACCTTCGGCGGCGGTACCTCGTACTGCGAAGCCTACACCGACAGAAAGAGCGGGGAAGCGTGCTGTCGTGTAGTTTGAAGGCCTCGGTCGCCGTTGGATCTTCTGTACGCGGCAAATGAGATCGAGGTGCCCGAGAGCCGCAGTCGCAGCCCGAAGAGCGCGATCGAATGCGTCTTCGAAGAGGGCCGGCAGCGTTTCGGGATTGGTAGCCGCTGTAAAATCAAGGTCCGTGGTTGCGCGTGGGCTATTGTAGACAACGGCTATAAGCGCTCTGCCTTTGAGCAGGAGACTGGTCCGAAGCTCGGGCACGCGCGTGATCGCGTGGAGCATGATCTCCGTAGCACAGCGCGATCGATAAGCGACTGGGTCAGTTCGAGCAGGTGATCATCAATCTGGTGGTGAATGCCCGCGACGCGATGCTGGACGGCGGCACCGTGACCATCCGCACCGGCAACGTCAGCCGGGCGGAATCCGAGACCCTGCCTTACGGCATCATGCAGCCGGGCGACTACGTCCTGATCGAGGTGCAAGACGCCGGCCACGGCATCCCGAAGGAGCATCTCGGCAAGATCTTCGAGCCCTTCTTCTCCACCAAGAAGGGCGGCTCGGGGACCGGCCTCGGCCTCTCCACCGTCTATGGCATCGTCAAGCAGACCGGCGGCTTCGTCTTCGTCGACAGCGAGCCCGGGCAGGGCACCGTGTTCCGAGTCTACCTCCCGCGCTTCTACCCGACCGAGGCCAAGGAAGCGGTGCCCGCGCCCACCGCGGACGCGGCCCAGCGCCAGGACCTGACCGGGGTCGGCACCGTGCTCCGGGTGGAGGACGAGGATGCGGTGCGCAATTTCGGCGCCCGCGCGCTGCGCAACAAGGGCTACCAGGTGCTGGAGGCGGATTCCGGCGAATCCGCCCTCGAGCTGCTGGATTCTTACGGCGATCAGATCGACGCGCTGATCTCGGACGTGGTGATGCCGCGGATGGACGGCCCGACCCTGCTCAAGCAGGTGTGCGAGCAGCGCCCCGAGACCAAGGTGATCTTCATCTCCGGCTATGCCGAAGACTCGGTCCGGCGCAACTTCGAGCAGGACCGGCGCATCAACTTCCTGCCCAAGCCCTTCAGCCTCACCCAGCTCGCCGGCAAGGTGAAAGAGGTGATGGCGGAGAAGGGCTGACCGTTCTACTGCGCACGCGGCCGCTGGCTACGGGCGCGGTCGAAGGCCGCGAGGTCGGCGGCGATCACCGGCGGTTCACCGATTTCGACCAGCGGCTCGTCCACCTGGTTCTTGCCCGAGCCGGTGGCAATCGCGACGATCAGTTGCTCGCCGTATTCCTTGGCCGTGCGCTCCCGGCCGATCGCCAGGAACCCGGCCAGCGCCGCGGCCGAGGCCGGCTGCATGAACATTCCTTCCTCGCGCGCAAGCAGGCGCGCGGCGGCGAACGCGTCCTTGTCGCTGACCGCCCATCCCCGCGCCCCGGTCTCCTTCATGATGGCGACGATGCGGTCGCCGGCGGAGGGGAACGGGTGGCCCAGGCCGACCAGTTTGGTGGTGCCGGTATCGCGGCGGACCGGGGTGCCCTCGGTGAAGGCGCGCACGATCGGCTGGCTGCCCGCGGCCTGCACCACGTCGAGGGCCGGGGTGCCCGTGACCCAGCCGAGCGCATTCAGCTCGCGGTAGCCCTGGTGCAGGGCCAGCGCGTTGGTGCCGCCCGCCGTCGGCAGCAGGATGCGGTCCGGCACGCGCCAGCCCAGGGCCTCGCTGATCTCGTACGCCAGGGTCTTCTTGCCCTCGGCACGATAGAGGTTGTAGGGCTGGGTGCCATGGAACAGGCCGTCGCGATCGGCGACGGCCTGGGCAAGCCGGGTGCCTTCCACCATGGTGCCCTCGACCACGTAGATCTCGCCGCCATGGATCTGGGTCTGCAGCCGATGCACGGCCGAGGTCTCGTGCCGCACCAGCCCGACGAAGCGCAGGCGCGCGCGCGCCGCGTAGGTCGCGAACGCGGTGGCCGCATTGCCCGACGAGGCCAGCACGACGCCGCCATGGCCGACTTCCAGGCACTTGGCGAAGGTGACGCTGGCGCCGCGGTCCTTGAACGAGCCGGTCGGATTGCGGGTGTCGTCCTTGATATAGAGGTGCTTCAGCCCAAGGGCGTCGCCGGCACGGCGCGCGTGCAGGAGCGGCGTGTCGCCTTCCTGCAGGGTGACCACGTGCGCCGGATCGCGGATCGGCAGCATGGCGCGGAACCGCCACATGCCGCGCGGCTCGGTCTTCAGCCGGTCGCGGTCGATGGTGCGCTTGACCGTGGCCAGATCGTAGACCGCTTCCTGCACCAGGCCGGTGGTGGGGCAGAGCGGGTGCCGGGTGGCATCCGAATTGACGCCGCCACAGGTGCAGTGGGCGCACTTCAGGCCGAGAATCGCGCTCTCCACGGACAGGCCTCCCTGCGGTTGGTGCCGGCGGCAGCCGGCACCCCAATCTACGCCGGGGGCCGCGCCGCTGGCCAGCCCAGGAGCGCCGTTCGGTTCTCCTGTTGCGCTAATCGAACATTCATAGAACATTTTTGTCAAAATCTGTTATTTCAATAGGTTACTGGTATTGACCAATGAGAACAAATTGCGTACATTCGCCCACGTTGCGTCACCCAGTGCGCTATGACATAAGCAGGAACATCCCATGGACAGCACAGTGTTGCGGCTCGCGGACAGGATCGGCATGGACAAGCAGAAGGCGCTCGAAGCCGCTCTCAGCCAAATCGAACGCGCCTTTGGCAAGGGCTCGGTGATGAAGCTCGGCCAGAAGGACAGCGTGGTCGAGGTCGAGTCGGTGCCGACCGGCTCCCTCGGCCTCGATATCGCCCTCGGTATCGGCGGCCTGCCGCGCGGCCGCGTGGTCGAAATCTACGGGCCCGAGAGTTCCGGCAAGACCACCCTCGCCCTCAGCGTCGTCGCCCAGGCGCAGAAGTTGGGGGGCACCTGCGCCTACATCGATGCCGAGCACGCGCTCGATCCCTCCTATGCCCGCCGCCTCGGCGCCAACGTGGAGGATCTGCTGATCTCCCAGCCCGATACCGGCGAGCAGGCACTCGAGATCACCGACACCCTGGTGCGCTCGGGCGCGGTGGACGTGCTGGTGATCGATTCGGTCGCCGCCCTGGTGCCCCGGGCCGAACTCGAGGGCGAGATGGGCGATCAGCACATGGGCCTGCAGGCACGCCTGATGAGCCAGGCGCTGCGCAAGCTCACCGCCTCGATCGCCAAGTCCCACTGCCTGGTGATCTTCATCAACCAGATCCGCATGAAGATCGGCGTCATGTTCGGCAACCCGGAAACCACCACCGGCGGCAACGCGCTCAAGTTCTACGCTTCCGTCCGCCTCGACATCCGCCGCATCGGCGCGATCAAGGACAAGGACGTGGTGGTGGGCAGCCAGGTGCGGGTGAAGGTGGTGAAGAACAAGGTGGCGCCGCCGTTCCGCGTGGTCGAGTTCGACATCATGTACAACGAGGGCGTCTCCAAGACCGGCGAACTGGTCGACCTCGGCGTGCGCGCCGGCGTGGTCGAGAAGTCGGGCTCCTGGTTCTCCTACAACGACCAGCGCATCGGCCAGGGGCGCGAGAACGCGCGCCAGTTCCTGAAGGAGCACCCCGACATCGCCGCCGAGGTCGAGCGTGCAATCCGCCAGAACGCCGGCCTGGTGACGGCCGTCGCCAGCGGCGAGGGCGACGGGGCCAGAGACGAGCAGGAGGGCGCGGCCTGAGTTACCCGACCCGCGGGGCCGCGGCGGGAGCCCGCGCGCCCGACCGCCGCTGCCGACAGCCCCTCGGGTCCACCGGCCCCGCGCTTGATTGCGCGGGGCCGGACGTATATATGCCCTGAACCCGCGGGCCCCCGCGGCCCGCGCGTTTCTTTTGTCGCCGTCCGGATCCGCGCGTATCCGGCGGCGGGGGCGATGAGTGGCGGCCATGGCCAGTGCGAGCGAGATCCGAACCACCTTCCTCGACTATTTCCGCCGCCATGGGCACGAGGTGGTGGCGTCCGGCCCGTTGGTGCCGCGCAACGACCCCACCTTGCTGTTCACCAACTCCGGCATGGTGCAGTTCAAGAACCTGTTCACCGGCGCCGAGAGCCGCCCCTACCAGCGCGCGGTGACGGCGCAGAAGTGCGTGCGCGCCGGGGGCAAGCACAACGACCTGGAGAACGTCGGCTACACCGCCCGGCATCACACGTTCTTCGAGATGCTCGGCAACTTCTCCTTCGGCGACTATTTCAAGGACCGTGCCATCGAGCTGGCCTGGAACCTGGTGACGCGCGAGTACGGTATCGACCCCAAGCGGCTCCTGGTCACGGTCTATTCCGAGGACGACGAGGCCGCTGCCCTCTGGCGCAAGATCGCGAGCCTCTCGGACGACCGCATCATCCGCATCGCCACCTCGGACAACTTCTGGGCCATGGGCGATACCGGCCCCTGCGGCCCGTGCTCGGAGATCTTCTACGACCACGGGCCGCACATCGCCGGCGGCCCGCCGGGGAGCGCGGAGGCCGACGGTGACCGGTTCATCGAGATCTGGAACCTGGTGTTCATGCAGTTCGAGCAGCAGGCGCCCGACCGGCGGGTGCCGTTGCCCAGGCCCTCGATCGATACCGGCATGGGCCTCGAGCGGGTGGCGGCGCTGCTCCAGGGCGTGCACGACAACTACGATATCGACCTGCTGCGGAGCCTGATTCTGGCCTCGGCCGAGGCCTCCAACGTGGCCGCGGACGGGGCGCACGCGGTCTCGCACCGGGTCATCGCCGACCACCTGCGCGCGAGCGCCTTCCTGATCGCCGACGGCGTGCTGCCCGCCAACGAGGGGCGCGGCTATGTGCTGCGCCGGATCATGCGCCGCGGCATGCGCCACGCTCACATGCTGGGCGTCGAGGAGCCATTGCTCTGGCGCCTGGTGCCGGTCCTGGTGCGCACCATGGGCGCCGCCTATCCCGAACTCGGCCGCGCCGAGGCGCTGATCACCGAATCCCTCAAGCTCGAGGAAAGCCGCTTCAAGCAGACCCTGGGGCGCGGCCTCAAGCTGTTGGCCGAGGAGACCGGGCGCATGGCCGCCGGTGCGCCGTTGCCGGGCGAAGTCGCCTTCCGCCTCTACGATACCTTCGGCTTTCCCCTCGACCTCACCCAGGACGTGTTGCGCGGCCAGGGTCGCACGGTGGACACGAGCGGCTTCGACACCGCCATGGCGCGCCAGCGGACCGATGCGCGCAAGGCCTGGAGCGGCTCCGGCGAGGCGGCGACGGACGCGATCTGGTTGCAGTTGCGCGAGGAGCTGGGGGCGACCGAATTCCTCGGCTATGCCACCGAGGTGGCCGAGGGCCAGGTGCGCGCCATTCTGGCGGGCAATGCGCGCACCGCCGCCGTCGCGGCCGGCGCGGGCGAGATCGCGGTGGTGGTCAATCAGACGCCCTTTTACGGCGAGTCCGGCGGCCAGATGGGCGATGCGGGCGTGATGTTCAGCGCCGGCGGCGCCGAGTTCGCCGTGCGCGACACCCAGAAGCGCGCCGGCGACCTGGTGGTGCATTCCGGCCTCCTGCAGAAGGGGCGCCTCGCCGTCGGCGACGCGGTCGAACTCAGGGTCGATGGCGTCCGGCGCCTCCAGCTCCGTGCCAACCACTCGGCGACCCACCTGCTGCACCAGGCGCTGCGCCGCCGCCTCGGCGCCCATGTGACCCAGAAGGGGTCCCTGGTCGCGCCCGATCGGCTGCGTTTCGACATCAGCCACCCCAAGGCGGTCTCGGTCGAGGAGCTGGCAAAGGTGGAGGCCGACGTGAACGCGGAGGTGCGCCGCAACACGCCCGTCACCACGCGCCTCATGGACCCGGCGGGCGCGGTCGCGGCCGGCGCGCTCGCCCTCTTCGGCGAGAAATACGGCGAGGAAGTGCGGGTGGTGAGCATGGGCGAGGGAGGAGAGGGTGACGCTCCCGCCTACTCGGTCGAGCTCTGTGGCGGCACCCATGTGCGCCAGACCGGCGACATCGGCTTCTTCAAGGTGGTCGAGGAAGGAGCGGTCGCCGCCGGAGTGCGCCGCATCGAGGCCATGACCGGCGCCGCCGCCGTCGCCCAACTGGGTGCGCAGGAACGCCTGCTGCGCGAGGCGGCGGCCGCCCTCAAGGTGGCGCCGGCCGAGCTGCCGGCGCGCCTTCAGGCCCTGGTCGAGGAGCGCCGCCGGCTGGAGCGCGAACTGAGTGAGGCGCGCCGGGCGCTCGCCACCGGCGCCGGCGCCGCATCGTCCCCGGTTCAGGACTTCGCCGGGGTGCGCTTCTCCGCGCGCCGGCTGGAGGGCGTGCCCGCGAAGGAGCTCAAGGCGATGGCCGACGAGATCAAGCGCCAGCTCGGCTCCGGTATCGTCGCCATCGCCAGCGTGGTGGACGGCAAGGCGTCGCTCGTGGTCGCCGTCACCGCCGATCTGACCGCGCGCTTCGATGCGGTCGAGCTCACGCGCGTCGGCGCCGCGGCCGTCGGCGGCAAGGGCGGCGGCGGCCGGCCCGACATGGCCCAGGCCGGCGGCCCCGACGGCGCGGCCGCGGAAGCGGCGCTGGCCGCTATCGCCCAGGCCGTCGAGGCGCGCGCCAAAGCGGCCTGACCACGGAAAAGAGCCGCCGGCACCTGATCCGCGTCTGGATTTCGGGGACACAATACTTAATTCCACACGTCGAGCAGATGCGTAGTGACGATCGGAAGCGGCCGGCACCCGGAACGGGTACCCGCCACCCACTCGTCAGGACCGGGCGGAAGCCGTAGCAGGGGCGCGCCGAGGGGCTGGGGCGATCGGCCGCAGCGCCCCCCGCGGCCGAACTCAGGCCCGCTCCGGCTCAGGCCCGCTCTGGCTTAGGCCATGGCGCGGCGCAGGTTCTCGTCCAGCTTGGCCAGGAAGTGGCTCGTGGTCAGCCAGGTCTGGTCGGGGCCGATCAGAATCGCCAGGTCCTTGGTCATGTGGCCGGATTCGACCGTATCGACGCACACGCGCTCCAAGGTGGCGGCGAATTTCTCCACTTCCGGCGTGCCGTCGAAGCGGGCGCGGTAGGCGAGCCCGCGGCTCCAGGCGAAGATCGAGGCGATCGGGTTGGTCGAGGTCTCCTTGCCCCGCTGATGGGCGCGGAAATGGCGCGTCACGGTGCCGTGCGCCGCCTCGGCCTCCACCGCCTTGCCATCGGGGCGGAGCAGCACCGAGGTCATCAGTCCGAGCGAGCCGTAACCTTGCGCCACGGTGTCGGACTGCACGTCGCCGTCGTAGTTCTTGCAGGCCCAGAGGTAGCCGCCGCTCCATTTCAGCGCGCAGGCGACCATGTCGTCGATCAGCCGGTGCTCGTAGGTGAGCTTGCGCTGCTTGAACTCGGCCGCGAACTCCTGGTCGAACACCTGCTGGAACAGGTCGCGGAAGCGCCCGTCATAGGCCTTGAGGATGGTGTTCTTGGTCGAGAGATAGACCGGGTAGTTGCGCTGCAGCCCGTAGTTGAAGCAGGCGCGCGCGAAGCCCTCGATTGAATCGTCGAGGTTGAACATGCCCATCGCGATGCCGGGTGAGGCGAAGTCCGCGACCTCGTACTCGGTGGGCGCGCCGCCGCCGGTCGGCGTGAAGCGCATGGTCAATTTGCCCGGGCCGGGAACCAGGAAGTCCTGCGCCTTGTACTGGTCGCCGAAGGCGTGACGGCCGATCACGATCGGCTGAGTCCAGCCCGGCACCAGGCGCGGCACGTTCTTGCAGATGATCGGCTCGCGGAACACGGTACCGCCGACGATGCCGCGGATGGTGCCGTTCGGCGACTTCCACATCTTCTTCAGGCCGAACTCCTTCACCCGCGCCTCGTCGGGGGTGATGGTCGCGCACTTGACGGCGACGCCATGCTTGTTGGTGGCGGCCGCCGCCTCCAGCGTCACCTTGTCGTCGGTCTTGTCGCGCTCCTGGATGCTCAGGTCGAAGTACTTCAGGTCCAGGTCCAGATAGGGCAGGACCAGGGTCTCGCGGATCATCTTCCAGATGATCCGGGTCATCTCGTCGCCGTCCATCTCGACGATCGGATTCTCGACCTTGATCTTCTTCATGGCTGTCTCCTCGGCCGGAGCCGCGAACGGGAAACGATGGTCAGGGGAGGACGTCGGGAAGGGGCCAGACCATAGCACCGGGGGAACAGCGGGAAAAGCGCCCGCAAGGGCCGCCAGTGCGCCGCTCAGCCCAACTGGACACGGGGGCGAAGTCGGGGCGAGGGCAGGGCGCCCAGCATCGGCAGCACGTCGCCCACGCTCTCCACCACGGTCAGCATCGCGCCGTGCTCGGGGCGGGCGAAGCCCTGCGTCACGATCTCCTCGACCATGGCGCGGAGCGGCCCCCAGTAGCCGGCGACATCGACCAAGACCAAAGGCTTTTCGTGCAGGCGGAGTTGGCGCCAGGTGATGATCTCGAACATCTCATCGAGCGTCCCGAAGCCGCCCGGCAGCGCGACGAAGGCGTCGGCCAGGTCGAACATCATGCGCTTGCGGGTGTGCATGGAATCGACGATGCGCAGCTCCGTCACCCCCTCGTGCGCCACTTCCAGGTCCTGCAGGTGGCGCGGCACGACACCGATGACGTGGCCGCCGGCGGCGAGCGCCGCATCGGCCACCACCCCCATCAGCCCGACCCGGCCGCCGCCGAAGACCAGGCGGATACCGGCCTCGGCCACCGTGCGGCCCAACTCCGCCGCCGCCTCGCGGTAGACATGGGCGATCCGGTTGGACGAGCCGCAATAGACGCAGAGCGATTTCAGGGGGACCATGGATTGGTGTTCTCGGAATTGCGCGCCATCCTGGCGCGGTGCAGTTAGCAGGGCGTTAACGGGGCGGACAAGCCATTAGATCGGCGCCTTGTGCCGCGCCAGCAAGGGCCGCTGTCACTCGCGCTTGCAATCAGCGCCGACCGATCACCGCGGCGGCCGGAAGTGCCGGCAGTTCCTGGAGATAGGTGGCGATCGCCGCGCGATCCGTTGGCGCGAGCCGGCTGGTGCTCCACGTCACCACCACATCCATCTCGCCGCCGATCGGCTCGTCCTCGGGCGTCAACCCGAACTCGAGGGCGGCGGCGATGTCACGGGCGGTCCATCGCGCCAGCCCGCTCGCGTGCGGGGTCAGATTGGGGGCGACGCTCTTTTCGTCGCCGAGGCGCGCGCCGGCCATCCACCGGGCGCGATCGAGCCCGCCCATGAGGTTGCGCGGCGTGTGGCATTCGCCGCAATGGGAGAGCGCCTCGACCAGGTAGCTGCCCCGGTTCCAGGCCTCGCTCCGCGCTGGGTCCGGCTGCCACCGAAGGGGGCGGAAATTGAACAGCTTCCAGAACCAGAGCAGGGGTCGGAGCGAGAAGGGAAAGGCGACCTCATGGGGCCGGCTCAACGTCGCGACCGGGGTTTGAGCGAGCAGATATTCCTTGAGATCCAAAAGGTCGCGGTCGCTGGCGCGGGTGAACGTGGGGTAGGGAAATGCCGGGTAGTAGTGCGCGCCCGTCGGGCTGACCCCACCCTGCATGGCGCGCAGGAAGTCCGCGTCGGTCCAGCGGCCGATCCCGAAGTCGGGGTCGGGCGAGATGTTGGGCGCATAGAACGTGCCGAACGGCGTCTTCAGGCCGCGGCCACCGGCCAGCGGCGGTCCCGCGGCCTTGACATCGGTGTGGCAGGCCAGGCAACCGCCGGCATCGAAAATACGCCGGCCACGCTCGACCTCCGCCGGGCCGGCGACCGCTGGCAACGCCAGCAGCCAAGCCACCACACATCCAATGGCGAGGGAGCCTATCCCCTCGCCATTGCCCCCCCACCATCGGGCGCCATTCGCGCCCGATCCTCCCCCGCAAGGGTGGCGGGGAAAGATTGCAAGGCGCCCATACCTTCTCCCTCCCCCCTTGCGGGGGAGGGATGGGGAGGGGGGTGAAGGCGCCCGGGTATCAAGCGCCCGGGTATCGAGCGTTGGAGTCAACCCACCCGTCTGGCGGCCTACTTCTCCTCGACGCGGAACTTGCCGCCGGCCTTTGGCGGGCCCTCGTGGCAGCCGATGCAGGCGGTACGGAAGGCCGCGAACTGCGTCTTGAAGGCATCCAGGTTGTTGGTCTTGGCCACGTCCGACAGCTTGGCGGCCTCCTCGACGAGCTTGTTGGCGGCCGCATCGAACTCGGCGCGCTGCGCCCAGATTTCGGGCTTGGCGCGGGTGCTGTCGGGCTTGGCGTCGAGCCCGGTGCCCGCGGGGAAGAGAGCGGAAATGCCCTTGGCCTGGGCACTGATCGCCATCGCCGCCTCCGCCGCGCTCGCCACATTCGGCTCTTCGCCGCGCATGACTTTTCCGATTGGGCCCCAATTCTTGTTCGTCGCCCCCATCAAGTCCTGGCGTTGCTTCAGCACGTCGGCGCCTTGCGCCAG
>SHWA01000094.1 GCA_009693995.1 Alphaproteobacteria bacterium
TGAATGGTTCTGCCGGCGAGGAGCGTGCAGGCACCGAGGGCCCCGATGGTGAGGTTCCCCTGCAGCACGAGCACACTGCCGTAGGCCGCGACCCCGGCGAGGCTGAGCTGCGAGAAGAGGGCGCCAACGTTTTGCGCTGTCGCGCTCTGGAAGGCGATGCGCCGGGTCGCGCCGGCCGTGCTCTCCATCAGCCGCTCGTATCGCCGTGCCATCAGGTTCTCCATGGCGTGCGCCTTGATGGTGTGGATGCCGTTCAATATTTCGATGGCGAAGTTGATGCGGCGGTCATCCCACGCCGAGCGCTCCGTGAGCGCAAAGCGCAAACGCCCGCCGAGATGCAAGCAGACGATGCCGAACACGGCCGCAATCACGATCGGCGCAACAACAATGGATCCGCCGATCAGGTACATCAGGGCGAGGAACAGGACCACGAACGGCAGATCGACCAGGATCAACGGGCCTTCGCTGGCGTGGAAGTCGCGTACCGCATCCACCGAGCCCAGGCGATCGAGCTGCACGCCCGGAGACTGGGCTTCGAGCGTGCGCAGATCGGCGCCGAGCAGCGCCTCCACCATGGTGCAGCCGAGAGCGTGCTCGTGACTGGCGGCCAGCCATCCGGCTACGGCCGCGCGGGCTGAACGCAGCAGGGCATCGATCAGAATCGCCACCCCGAGACCGCAGACGAGGATCAGGAGCGTCGCCAGCGCATTGTTGGGAATGACCCGGTCGTAGACCTGCAGAATCACGATCGGCAGAGCCATCGACAGCAGATTGATCACCAGGGTCGCCACGATCAGCACCGGCGTCTGCCGCAAACGACTGCGCGGCCCCGGCGCAGCCCCGGGAGGCGCGCGGGCGGGCTGCGGCGGAGCGAGCGACAGCGGGCGCATCAGGCGATCAAAGGTCGAGTCTGCACGGCGATGGCGGCATGCAACCGATGATGAGGCTATGGCGTTAGCGCCTCGTTAACGACGGTGGGTCCGGTATCAGTCTCGCCCATCGCTGGCTCGCCCATCGCTGGTTGATCGCTGAATCACCACGGTTTCCCAGTCCCTTGGGCAGCGCTTCGTCCATTTCGCCCGACCAGGATCTGCCCCGTCGGTTACCATGTACCTGTCCGGCGGAAGCGATCGCGCCCCGCGGGCGATTGACGGAAGGGCGACAACGCCTTACGTAGCAGATAGTAGCGAGTCAAAATGATTGCCCGGGGCTCGGCCGGCGGGTCGGTTCCGGCCGGCGCATGCGGGAGCAGAGCGAGATGTTCATTCAGACCGAAGCGACCGAGGATCCGGCAACGCTCAGGTTCATACCCGGGCGCGCGGTGCTGCCCGGCGCAACCCGGGAGTTCCGGGATTCGGCATCGGCGGGGGAGTCGCCGCTGGCGGCGGCCCTGTTCGGCCTCGAAGAGGTGACCGGGGTCGTGCTCGGCCCCGACTCGATCGCCGTGACCAAGGCCGGCGCTGCCGAATGGCAGGTGGTCAAGTCGTCGGTCCTGCGCGTGATCATGGAGCATTTCGTCACCGGCCAGCCCGTCATGGTCGCGGCGCCGATCGAAGAAGCCGATGCGTATGCCGAGGCCGACGCCGAGATCGTCGAGCAGATCAAAGACCTGATCGACACCCGCATCGTTCCTGCCGTCGCCTCCTCGCGCGGCAAGGTCGCCTTCCACGGCTACAAGGACGGCACGGTTTATTTGGAGCTGTCAGGCGCCGCCTTCGGTATGATCGGCGGCATCGAGAACATGCTGCGGCACTACGTGCCCGAGGTGAAGGCGGTGCGCGACCACCGCGAGGCGCTGCCCAAGCCCGGCCTGCAGACCGAAGACGCCAAGATGATCCAGAAGCTGCTGGACGAGCGGATCAATCCCTCGGTCGCCGGCCACGGCGGCTATGTGTCCCTGGTCGACATTCAGGGCGACCGCGCGTTCATCCAGTTGAAGGGCGGCTGCCAGGGATGCGGCATGGCCGATGTCACCCTGAAGCAGGGGATCGAGGTGGAGATCAAGCAGGCGGTTCCCACCATTACCGAGGTGCTGGACGTGACCGACCACGCCAACGGCACCAATCCCTACTACACCCCGAAGGGCGCCCACGGCTGATCCGCCGCGCCCGCGATCGCGAACAGACAGCGGCACGCTCTGGCAACGGGGGCGTGCTGCTTCGCTTTTCCGGCCCTCCTAGGTAAGCTCGAGACCGGAATCGGCGCATGGCTTCTCCGGCGGCGATCGCCACGTTTCCGTCACCTTCGAGTACCGCCATGGACCAGGGCGTCACCATCGACCGCCTGGAAATCCGCATCTACCGCGCGCCCACAGCCGAGCCTTTGGTCACCTCCTTCGGCGCCTTCCGCGACCGCCCGGCGGTGGTGGTCAAGGCGACCGACCGGGACGGCGCCGTCGGCTGGGGCGAGACCTGGTGCAACTTCCCGACCATCGCCGCCGAACACCGGGCGCGGCTCCTGGAGACGGCGATCGGGCCCTTGGTTCTGGGCAAGGCGTTCGTGAATCCTCAGGCGGCCTACGCCGAGCTCACCCGCCGGGGGCGGATCCTCGCCATCCAGGCCGGCGAGCCGGGGCCGGTCGGCGCGGCGATCGCCGGAATCGATATCGCGCTTTGGGACTTGGTCGCGCGCCGCGCCGGCCAGCCGCTGTGGCGTGTGCTGGGCGGCGCGGGCGAGGGGGTGGTGCCGGCCTATGCCAGCGGCATCAACCCGTCGGGCGCGGGCGAGACCGCGGCCGCGGCGCGCGCGGCCGGCCACCGCGCCTTCAAGCTGAAGATCGGCTTCGGGCGCGAGCGCGACCTGGCCAATCTGCGCGACGTTCGGGCGGCGATCGGTGCCGAGAATCGGCTGATGGTCGACGCCAACCAGGCCTACGACCTGGCAACCGCGATCCAAGTCGCGGCGGAGATCGCGCCCTTCGATCTCACCTGGTTCGAGGAGCCGATGCTGGCCGACACGCCGCTGCCCGAGTGGGAGCGCCTGGCGGCCGAATCTCCGGTTGCGCTCGCCGCCGGCGAAAATCTCTGCGACCCGGCGCTCTATCAGGCCGCCGCCCAGTCGGGCGCGTTCCGGTTCATGCAGCCGGACATGTGCAAATGGGGCGGGTTCTCCGGCCTGCTGCCGGTGGTGCGCGTCTTTCGGGCGGCCCAAGTCACCTACTGCCCGCACTACCTGGCGGGTGGTCTCGGCATGATCGCGTCGGCGCATCTCTTGAAGGCCGCCGGCGGGGATGATGGCTTCCTCGAGTTCGACATCAACCCGAACCCGCTGCGGGAGGGGCTGGCGACTCCGTTCCCGAGGGTCGCGGGCGGGCGCGTCACGCTTCCCTCCGGCCCCGGCCTCGGCGTGCAGCCGGACGAAGCGGAGGTGCGGCCCTATCTCACGGCCAGTGCCGAGGTGCGGCGGGCCTGAGGGCTACCAGCTATTCCTGAGCTCGCGCAGGCGGATGAAGACCGTCTTGGTGTCGGGCTGGTCGGGCAGATCGGGGAACGCCTCGCGCAGCTTGCGAATGACGGTCGGGCTATGCAGCCGGAAGAAGGTATTGATCTCCTTCTCCTCGGCAAGTGTGGTGACGCGCGCCCGGGTCGGGTCCTGGTCCTTCACCTGATCCAGCAGTTGCGCGGCGCGGGCGTTGTCGGGCTCGCGATCGAGAGTGAAGCCCAGGTTGTTGGCGATGTAGTCGTGGCCGGGATAGACGAGGGTATTGCCCGGCAGCTTGGCGAGCTGGCCGGCGAAGGTGGCATAGAGCGCGTCCGGGTGGCCGCCGCCCTTGCAGTTGCCGGCGCCGGCGTTGAACAGGGTGTCGCCGCAGAAGAGGCACGGCTGGTCCGTGTGCGACATCAGGCAGACATGGGCCATGGTGTGACCGGGCGTGTCGAGCACCTCGAGCTCGACGGTCTTGCCGACCTTGATCACGTCGCCCGCGCTAAGGCCGCGATCCATGCCCTCGATCTGGTCCTTGGCGTTCTTGTGGGCGAGAAGCTTGGCGCCGGTGGCGGCGATCACCTTCTGGTTGCCGCCGATGTGGTCGTGGTGCTCGTGCGTGTTGAGAACCTGGGTGATGGACCAGCCCTTGTCCTTGGCGGTCGCCAGGCAGCGGCGATGGTCGAGGGGGTCGATCGCCAAGGCCTCGCCGGTCTCGGGACAGACGATCAGATAGTTGAAGTTGCGGTAGTTGTTGGCGGTCCAGATCTGCTCGACGAGCATGTCCTGCCTCGCTGGCGCGGCGTGCATCTCGCACTTGGGTCGGGATGGATTGTAGGGGCGGGCGGGGCCGCCCGAAAGGGCAAACGCCACCGCACTCAGCCGCGCGCGAAGCGGGCCTCGATGTGGTCGGCGATGGGGCGGCGACTTGCCGCGCGGGATCGTGGTCGCGGTGGCGCTTGGCGAAGGCCTTGGCGGCGAGGCGGAGCTTGGCCGAGCCCAGCGCGCGACGCATGGCGGTGGCATAGGCGGCGGCCGACAGGGTGGCGGGGACCATCGCCCCCAATCCGCCGCTGGTGGCACGGTAGCCGAGAACCGCCTGCTCCACTTCCTGCGGCACGATGAAGGGGACCGCCCCCTTCAGCAGCGTCGCCGCGAGGGTGCCGTGTCCGCCATGACTGATGACCAGCCGGCAGTCGGTGAGAACGGCGTTCAAGTCCACTTGGTCGGTCAGTACCGCTACCTGGCCGCGGCTGAGTTCGGGCGCGGTTTCCTTGCCGGGTCCCGCGGCCACCACCACCGCCGGCAGGTCCAGGGACGCGAGGGCATCGACCAAGGGCCGAAACGCCTGGAAGGCCGCGGGGTAATACATGAACAGCCGCTTCTCCCGCCCCCGCGGGCCAGGGCGGCGGGCGGCCGGCCGGAGTGTCGATCAGGGCGCCCCAATAGCGGGCGCCCTTGCGCGGGCCGTAGTGATCCAGTTCCGGGAAGGTGCCGTGGATCGATTCCGTCCCCTGATAGAGGGCGGCGAGGGTGTTGATCTCGGGTGCGCGGAACTCGCGCAAGACCTGATTGATCACCGCCACCACCTGCTGCTCCCGCTCCAGGCGCGCCGCCTCGGAACTCGGCTTCCACGGTTGCAGCGAGGGCATCGGGGTGGTGGCCGGCGGCCAGAAGAACCCGAGGCCAATGTCGACGCGGTCGATTCCGGCGATCCGGGCGGCCAGGAGCACGCTCGGCGCGCGGTCGAGGACGATCAGATTGGGCCGCAGCAGATCGAACAGGCGGAGCCAGCCGCGCACCACACCGATGACCGGGCGCACGTTCCGGTAGCCCACGCGCAGCAGTAGGTCGGCGTGGTTCTCCGCCGGAGGCAGCCCGCCCGAGGGCACTTGCAGGATCGGCGCCTGGTAGTAACGCTCCTCGGGGGTGAGTACGTCCACCGCCTCGGCCAGATCGCGCACGGCGTAGTCGACGCTGTGGCCGCGGGCAGCGAGTGCCCGGCCGATGGCGGCGAAACTCCGCAGATGCCCGCTGCGGGCGCCGAGTTCCCACGCCCAGAGGACGCGCGCCACCGGCAATCTCCTTCGAGTGGATCCCGCCGAAACCTTAGCAGACGCCGTGGGGCGGGCCGGCTATTGGACGCTGCCGCCGCTCTGATAGCGGATCGCCTGGCGCAGGATCGCGCGCCGGTCGGCGGCAAGGTGCGTGAACGGCGCGTGCTCGGCGTCGAGGAGGTGGTGGACGAAGGCGCCGCTCTGTCCCGCCGTCGCCTGCGCGATCAGCAGCGGCTCGTGCGGCCGTAGCGCGGGAAAGTCGGCGACCAGGCGAATTACCGCCAATGACGCGCTCGCATCCTCGTGGAAGCTGCTGGCGAACGAGAGCTCGATCGCCTTAGCGTCGATCCAGGCGGCCCAGCGGCTCTGCCCGGACAGCAGCCAGCGCGCGATCAGGTCGTCGAACTCGCGGTGCCGCAGCTCATCGTGGGCGTGGCGGATGAAGAAATGCGCGAACAGCGGATCGATCTGGGCGCGCGCCTCGAGATAGGCACCGCCGAGCGCGATCGCCCGTGATTCGAGCGCGGCCACGACCGTCGTCCAATGGACGAAGTGATAGGGCACGCCCGTAGAGGCCTGCCAGCAGCACTTGGCGGCGGCTCGGCCGGAACAGGTGCGTCGCAGTCGAGTCATAAAGATCGGGACGCGCCGTCGCGAGCAGGCGGCGCAGCGCCACCATGTGGCGCTCCTCGCCCCGTACGAACTGCGCCAGAATCGGCCGCAAGTTCGCGGGCAGCGACGGGCGGCGCAACAACGCCTCGAGCGGCGCCACGATCAGATGGCGCTCCGACCAGGCCAGGCGCTCGGCGGCCTGGAGCGCGATGTACTGGTTGTAACGCAGGCGCTGGGCGGGTGAGAGCAGTTCGTAGCTCGGCATGCCCCAGAGCGGACTGAGCGGTTCCGGCAGCCAGAGGCTCCCGGCCTCCACGCCCCGTGACCAGTCGATCTGGTCGAGCGGCAGGCGCGATGCGCCAGCGCGTGAGATCGCCTGCTCCAGTCGACGCAAAAGGTCCCCTTGCCCCCCCATGGGCGGAAAGCCCCTTATTCTTGAATTCCATAGGAGCAAGCAGCAAAAACCGAGCCAAGGCGTGGCCGGAATCCGCTTACTCCATCAGATCAATGCCCTACACGTCTTGATAACCTTAACAGCGGCGCGACATAATCCTACGGTTGTAAGGTTTGCCGACAAACCCGTTCAGCGCACGTGCGGCATGACCTTGGTAGCCAGTTCCTCGTGCGCGTTCACCCACTCCTCGTATTTCGGGTATTGCGGCTCGAACAGCACCAGCGACACACCCATGGTTTTCAGGCGCTTGAGATTGGTAATGATCTGATCGCGGTCGCCGACGAACATCACTTTGCTGGTGGTGTCGGTCGGGTGGAACGACATGCGGGCACGGATCGAGAAGGTCAGATCCTCGAACCGGCGGCCGATCTTGCGGCATTCGTCCTTGATGGTGGCGATGCCCTTCTCCAGGCTCTCGAAGGTGACGTTGGAGGCGTGCCAGCCGTCGCCGAGCGCGGCGACGCGCCGGAACGAGCCGTCCGAGTAGCCGCCGATCCAGATCGGAATGGTCTTGTTCACCGGCTTGGGCGCGAAACCGACCGGCGGTACCTTGAAGAACGTGCCGTCGAACGCGGCGCGTTCCTCCATCCAGAGCGTCCGCATCAGGCGGATCGCCTCGTTCGCCCAGGCGCCCCTGCGGTGGAACGGGTTGCCCATCAGGGTGATTTCTTCCTCCATCCAGCCGACCCCGGCCGCCATCACCACCCGCCCGCCGGACAGATGGTCGATGGTCGAGAGCAGCTTCGCCACCAGGATCGGGTGTCGGTTCGGCAGCACCAGGACCGAGGTGCCGAGTTTCACCCGCTTGGTCACAGCCGCCACGAACGCCAGCGCCGCCAGCGGCTCGAGTACGTTGTCGGTGGGCGACCAGGGAAACTTGCCGTCCTTGGTGCCCTTGTAGACCGGCCTGATCTCCCACGGCACTACCACATGATCGCTGACGAACAGCGCGTCGAAGCCGATTTCCTCCATGCGCATCGCAAAGCTGGTCATGTGGTCGCGGGTGGCGGCGGCGCCGAGAGTCGGCAGCAGGCATCCGAACTGCATGGGGTTCTCCTGTTTCTGCTAGGACGGCGATGGCTGGGACGGGGATTCGGGCGCGGCGAGAATCTGGCCGAAGAACGCGGGATCGACGTTGCCGCCGGAGACGACCACCGCAACGGTCCGGCCGCGCCCGTCGAACCGGGCGGACAGCAGCGCGGCGAGCGCCGCGGCACCGCCCGGCTCGACCACGAGCTTGAGGGTCGCGGCCGCCACCCGCATGGCGTGCCGGGCGTCATCGTCGCTGATCACCAGGACTCCCGCCAGCCGCGTGCGGTTGATGGCGAAGGTCATGGCGCCCGGGGTCGCGACCAGCAGGGCATCGCAGATCGAGCGTGCACCGGGCGGATTGGTCGCGCGCGCGCCGGTGGCGAGGCTGCGGCGCGTGTCGTCGAAGGCCTCTGGCTCGACGGCGTAGATTGGAACGCCGGGCGCCCGCGCCGCGAGCGCGAGCGCGCACCCGGCCGTGAGCCCGCCGCCACCACAGGGTACCAAGACGGCATCCAGCCGCGCGCCGACCTTGGCCGCCTGCGCCGCGAGCTCGAGCCCAACCGTGCCCTGGCCGGCGATCACATGGGGATCCTCGTAGGGCGGCACCAGGTGGGCGCCGCGCTCGGCGGCGAGGCGCGCCGCGACCTCCTCGCGGACCTCGCGGTAGCGATCGTAGAACACGACTTCGGCACCATAGGCGCGCGTGTTCGCGACCTTGATCGCCGGCGCGTCCGCCGGCATCACGATGGTCGCACCGACCCCGACCAGGGCCGCCGCCGCCGCGACCCCCTGGGCATGATTGCCCGACGAGTAGGACACGATGCCCCGCCGCCGCGTCGCCGCATCCAGTTGGCTGATGTGATTGTAGGCGCCGCGGATCTTGAACGAGCCGGTCTTCTGCAACGCTTCGGCCTTCACCAGCACCCGGCCGCCGACCAGCCGATTGAGGGCATCGGATTCGAGCAGCGGGGTCATGACCGCGACGCCGGCGAGGCGCCCGGCCGCGGCCGCCACGTCGGCGATCGTGGGCAGCGCCTCAGAGGCCGGCGAGGAAGTCATCGATCGCCTCCAATGCGGCGGGCTCGTCGAGGGTCGGGGCATGGCCGACGCCGGGCACGACCGTCTGAGCCAGTGAGGCCCGGCGCTCGGCCATGGCGCTGAAGGTCTCTGTGCTCAAGATGTCCGATCGCTGGCCACGCAGCGCCAACACTGGCACATGGGCGAGGCTGCCGAACAGGGCCCAAAGGTCGGGCAGGGGCCGGCCCGTGGCGGCGCGGAGCGCCTGCCCGAGCGCCATGTCGTAATCGAGCACGACGCCGTCCTCCGCTTCGCGGAAGGTCTGGCGGGCGAACCGGTCCCAAGCCTCGGCCGTGCTCAGGCCGAGCTCGGCGGCAGGCCCCGCCTGGATCCCGCTGATCGCCGCGTTCCAGTCGGGGAAGCGCTGCTGGATGCCGACATAACCCGCAATACGAGCGATGCCGCGAACCTCGATCACCGGGCCGACATCATTCAGTACCACGCCGGCGAGCATGGTGGGCGCGGCCGCGCCGAGCGACATCGCCAGCACGCCGCCGAGGGACGTGCCGATCACTACCGCCGGATGCAGGTCGAGCGCCACCAGCAGCGCGATCACGTCGCGCACATAGGTTTCGGGGCGATAGTTGCGCCAGTCCGGGTCGTGATCCGATCGCCCGCGCCCGCGCAGGTCGGGGGTGACCACGCGGCGGGTGGCGGCGAGGCGGTTGGCCAGCGCCTCGAAGTCGCGGCAGTTGCGGGTCAGGCCGGGCAGGCAGAAGACCGGCGCCCGGCAGCCGAGCGGGTCGCCATAGTCCCGGCAGTACACCGTGAGACCATCCTGCATGCTGATCCGGCGCTCGCGGAAGGACGCCATCGCTCAGAGCCCGAGTAGACCCGGCAACTCCGCCAGGGTCGCAATCGTGGCGTCGGGAGCTACGGGAATCACCTCGTCCGGCTGCTGGAACCGGTTGCACCAGGCCACGCGCAACCCGAAGGCGCGAGCGCCGTGGGCGTCCCAGCCGTTGGCCGAAAGGAACAGGACCGTCGTGGCGGCCAGGCCGAGTCGATCGACGGCGAGCTGATACACTCGGGGATCGGGCTTGTAGATACCGACCGCCTCGACCGACAGGATTGCGTCGAATTGGCCGCCGAGGCCGGCGCTGGTCACTGCCGCCTCCAGCATGAACGGCGTACCGTTGGAGAGGATCGCCGTCGCGAGCCCGACCTGGCGCAGGTGGGCGATGCACGCCGGCACTTCCGGATAGGGCGCGAGGGAGAGATAGCTCTCCATCAATCGGGTGCGCAGGTCGGGGTCGGCGATGCCATGCTCGGCCAGGGCGAAATCCAGCGCGTCGCCCGTCACTTGCCAGAAGTCGGCATGGCGGCGCATCAGGCTGCGCAGCCACGTGTATTGCAGTTGCTTCGCCCGCCAACTGGCCGAAAGCGCCTCGGCCTTCGGGCCGATCACCGCGCGGCTCTGCACCACCGCCGAGTGCACGTCGAAGAGAGTGCCGTAGGCGTCGAAGACGCAGGCTCGGATGCCGGTCATGCGCGGCGCCGCCATGTCGTACTCCCCGCGAGCGATCGACCCTGTATCAACAGAATCCGCACCCCGCGCAAGGGCGACGGCAGCGGCTCAGCGGGTGAAGCGGTCGGGAACCACGATTCGCGCCTCTTTGGCATCGAGGCGGTAGCGGTAGACGTTGAGGGATTCCAGTACGCGCTGCACGTAGTTGCGGGTCTCGGGAAACGGGATCTGCTCGATCCAGTCGACCGGATCCACTGCCGCGTGCCGCGGGTCGCCATTCTCGCGCATCCACTGGCGCGCCCGCCCGGGGCCGGCGTTGTAAGCGGCCAGGGCGAGTGGATAGAAGTTGTCGTACGACTCCAAGAGCCCGGCGAGATAGGTGGTGCCGAGGCGCGCGTTCAAGCGCGGATCGCTCAGCAGATCGGCCTGCTTGAAGCTGATCCCGAGCTTGCGCGCCACCTCGGTCGCGGTTGCCGGCATGAGCTGCATCAGGCCGAGCGCGCCCGCCGGACTGATCGCGTTCTGGTCGAACTCGCTCTCCTGGCGGGCGAGGGCGAGGAGGAGCGCCCGTTCCGGCTCGCCCACGCCATTGCCCACGGTCGGATAGGAATCGGTCGGGAAGGCGTAGCGCATCAGGAGAAAACCCTTGCGGCTCGCCCGCTTGGCGACGCGCAAGCCGAATTCGGCCCGGCCGCTGTCGTGCGCCAATGCGGCGGCGAAGGCGAACTCTTCCTCGGTCTTGCACAAGTCGGCCATGCGCAGGAAGAAGGGGTCGAGAAAGCCCTGGCCGGCATTGCCGGCCGACGCCAGCAGGCGGACCGCCGGCACCAGCGAATGCTTGGCGATCACCGCGGAGTAGGGCGCCCGCGATTCCGCCGGCGGCAGCTGCAGGCCGTTCAGGCCGAGCCGCACCGCGGCGAGCTGTCCGTAATAGGCGGCGGGGTACGCGGCGGCGCGCAAGTACCAGCTGTCGGCGCCGATCTCCTCGTGGTTGGCCTCGGCGGCGCGCCCCGCCCAATAGGCGCCCCGCGACTTGGTGATCGGCGTATGGCCGGCGTCGTAGACGGCTTGAAAATGGCGGTACGCCTGCACCGGATTGCCGAGGAAGCGGAGCGCCATCCACCCCGCCGTCCACTCCGCCTCGGTGAACGCGAGGTCGTCGTCGGGGGCCT
>SHWA01000095.1 GCA_009693995.1 Alphaproteobacteria bacterium
GGCGCGGGGCCGGCACCGCTGGTGATGCGCATCCAGACCAAGGACGGGCAGGTGATCGAGCGCCGCGCCGACGTGGTCAAGGGCGCGCCCGACCTCCCGCTCACCGCCGCGGAAGCGGTCGCGAAGCTGGCGGGCGCCGCCGCCGGCCTGCTCACCCCAGCCGCGGTCGCCAAACTGCAAGCAGCGGTGGAGGGCATCGCGGCCGGCGGCCTCGCCCCCATCACCCAGGTGCTGCGCCAGGCGCGCGGCGCGATGCGCGCCGCCGCCGCCGAATAACCGCAACCGGAGCAATCGCCATGCGCCTCAAGGGCAAAACCACCATCGTCACCGGCGCCGCCACCGGCTTCGGCTCGGGCATCGCGCGGCGCTTTGCCGAGGAGGGGGCGAACGTAGTCCTCGCCGACATCAACGACGCCGAGGGCGAGAAGCTCGCCGGCGACATCAACGGCCAGGGCGGCGGCCGCGCCCGCTATCAGCGGGCCAACGTGACCCGGCGCGCCGAGGTGGACGCGGTGGTGGCGTTCGCGGAAAAGACTTTCGGCGGGCTTGACGTGATGGTGGCGAACGCCGGCATCGGCCAGCGCCCGGTGCCCTTCGAGCAGACCACCGAGGCCGCGTACGACCGGCTGTTCGACGTCAACGTGAAGGGCGTGTTCCATTGCTGCCAGGCGGCGCTGCCGGCGCTCCGCCGCCGCGGCCCGGGCAGCAACATCATCGTCACCGTCTCGGCGGTGGTGTTCACGGTCCGCCCCAAGCTGGTCGCCTATGCCGCGACCAAGGGGGCGGCCTTCATTCTGACCCGCTCGCTCGCCCTCGAACTCGCCGCCGAGCAGATCCGGGTGAACGCCCTCTGCCCCGCCGCCGGCTACACGCCAATGCTGGCCGAGTTCATGGGCGGCGCCGAGACCGCCGATGTGCGTGCGCTTTGGGAGCAGGCGATCCCCATGAAGGGCCTGATCACGCCCAAGGACATGGGCGACGCCGCGGTGTTCCTGGCTTCCTCCGAGGCGCGCATGGTCACCGGCGTCTGCCTGCCGGTGGACGGCGGGCGGACGCTGTAGGGGGTCAAGCCAGCCGGCGTTCGAGCCAGCCCTGCTCCTGTAGGCGCTGCCAAGCGATGCGGATGTCTCGCTCGGGCCACGCGGCTTTGCGGTCGTTCCACGCATGGACAGCCGCCACCGCTTCATCAGAACTTGCAGCGGCTTTCGGACTGTTCGCCGCGACCCAGTGCATCGAGGCGAGCAATTCCATGCCGTAGGGCCACTCGAACCGATCGATCAGCCGGCGAACCCGTTCGACCCTCGTGGACGACGCAACGTCCCGTGCCAGTTCCGCGTCGGCCAACTCAGCTCCCTCCGGAAGGACCCGAATTGACGACCCTCGCGATCGATCGCCATAGCCGCGGATGAAGTGCCCCTCCATGTCGCGGAGCACGAAGTTTAATTGCTCCGCGTAAGGACCGAAAAGGTGCGCGATCCAAGTGAGGCCGAGAGGCTGGCCAGCGACCTGTAGGAAATACGCACTCTTCTGTACCTCAATTCTCGACTGCCGGTCATCGGCCGCTTCGCGGTAGCGCCGCATCGAGGCGAGAAGCGCTGCCCGGTTCGGGTTCATGGCAGGACGCCTGGTTGCGATCGGCATCGCCTCGGATGATGGTCCCGTCCCCGGCTCGAATAGGATGACGCGGGTGCCTTCGACCGCGCCGAGGTAGCGTTCGATCAAGGGCTTCACGGTCCGCCATTCCAGGCCGCCATTGCCGCATCCCAGCGGGGGTACTGCCACCGAGGCGACGGTTCGATCCCGTAGCACGCGCACCAGGTCCGCGAGCCCGGCCTCGATGTCCTCGACCCGCGATTTCGTCTTCCAATGACGCTTGGTCGGAAAGTTCAAGATGAATTTGGGATTGTCGAGGCGACCAGTCTCGAACGCGAAGAGCCGGCCGGGGACGACCTCGCCGCGCTCGCAGGCGCGACGGTAGGCGTCGAAGTTCGCAGGGAACGCTTGCCGAAACTGCAATGCGATGCCTTTACCCATCACGCCCACGGTGTTGACCGTGTTGACGAGCGCTCCGACGTCCGCCTGTAAGAGGTTGCCCGTACCGCGTTCAATCATTCCTGGGCTCGATAGTACCACGACGGCTCAACCCGATCATCGGGCCGGTGCTGCGCGCCGGCAATGGCCCCCCTCACGGCGTCGCGGACAGCCTCGGTCTTAGTGGCAACGCTCACGACCAGATCCCAGGGGACGAACCGTTGCACCAGGAACTCCGCCTGTCGGCGCGGCTTCCGGTCAGGGTCGGCATCCGTCGCGTACCAATAGCGGCTTGTCATGAGGCGCCAATCGATGGCGCCGAGGTCGGAGAGATCGTTCATGAATCGCGCGGTAGCGACGCGCGCGTGACGATCGGTGAAGACGAAGGGCAACGCTCGCGCCGCCACATCCTGGGCTCGGGCGCACCGATAAACGACCGGATCCTCACCCTCGGCGTACCCCTCCACATGCCCGTTCGCAATCATGTAGAGCATCTGCGATCGCGGAGCAAAATAGAAGGGAACGAAATCGCCAAGCGTGGTCCCGGGATAGCCGGGAACGGGGATATGATCGCGGTCGTCCTTGATCGCCAGATTGCCAATGTTGACGAATTGCAGGGCATGGCGGCGGGCCGATCTGACGGCATGCAGCCCGCCGGCGGCGATGATCCTCGGCAGATTGCGCACATGCGTGATGTGGAAGATCGTAGTCGGAAAGGGAATCCTGCCAGCCATGGAACCGCCGTCACCGCATCGGTCGCATCGACCGGCCCGATGCCAGTCAGCCTGACGGTGGCCGGGTCTCATGGTCAAGTTGTGCCGGTTCGGCGTTCCCGCCTGCCCGCTTCCTTGGATTTCCGCCCCATCTCTGCTACAACCCCGGCCTTGGCGGACTGCTGAGGCGCCGCAACCGGCGCGCGAGGAAGGGACCCATGCGTGCCCCCCGCACGGCCACGGTCGAGCGTACCACCCGCGAGACTCGGATCACGGCGACGGTGAACCTGGATGGCAGCGGCCGCTATGCGGTCGCGACCGGCATCGGCTTCCTCGACCACATGCTGGAGCAGCTCGCGCGCCATTCCCTGATCGATCTGGAGCTCAAGGCCGAGGGCGACCTGCACATCGACTTCCACCACACCACCGAGGATACCGGGATCACCATCGGCCAGGCGGTCGCCAAGGCGCTCGGCGACCGCGCCGGGATCGCGCGCTATGGCACCGCCACCATTCCCATGGACGAGACCTGCACCCGGGTAGCCCTGGATGCCTCCAACCGCCCCTACCTGATCTGGCGGGTCGAGGTGCCGAAGCCCAAGCTCGGCCAGTTCGACACCGAACTGGTGAAGGAGTGGTTCCAGGCCTTCGCCCAGGCCGCCGGGCTGACGCTGCACGTAGAGACGCTCTACGGCACCAACTCGCACCACATCGTCGAGAGCTGCTTCAAGGGACTGGCGCGGTCGCTGCGCCAGGCAATCGAGCTCGACCCGCGCTCACCCGGGGCCGTGCCCTCGACCAAGGGCACCCTCGGCGACAGCCTTTGAGGCCCCCGCCCTTGCGCCTCTATACCGTACACATCGACCCCGTGGACGTGAGCGCCGATCGCGGTGCGATGTTCATCAAGGAGGGATTCTCGTGGCCGGCAGCGCTCTTCCGCCCCCTTTGGGCGGTCTACCACAAGCTCTGGCTGACCGCCCTCGGCCTGGCCGTGATCGAGACTGGGCTCGGCCTCGGGCTTGCCTTCTGGGTCGAGGACGCGTTGCTCACCGCGGTGGTCGCGCTCGGCTATCTCGCCCTCCTCGGCGCCCACGCCAACGACTGGCACCGCCTGCTGCTGGAGCGCCGCGGCTGCCGCCTGGTCACGGTGATCGCCGGGCGCGACCGGGTGGCCGCCGAGACGCGCTTCTTCGCCGCCGCCGCGCACCAAGTGGCCGTCCGCTAACCACCGCCATGATCGTCATCGTCGACTATGGCTCCGGCAATCTCCGTTCCGCCGCCAAGGCGTTCGAGCGCGCGGCCGGCGCCGACGCGGGCGCGGTCCGCGTCTCGGCCCTTCCTGAGGACGTGCGGGCGGCGGCACGCGTGGTCCTGCCGGGCGTCGGCGCCTTCGCCGACTGCCATGCTGGCCTCGCCGCCATTCCCGGCATGGTGGAGGCTCTGAGGGAAGCGGTAATCGACCGCGGTCGTCCTTTCCTCGGCATCTGCGTCGGCATGCAGCTGATGGCCGAGGTCGGCGTCGAGCACGGGCGCCATGCGGGGTTGGGGTGGATCCCGGGCGAGGCGGTGCGCCTCGCGCCCGACGATCCTGCCCTCAAAATCCCGCACATGGGTTGGAACAACCTCAACCTGGAGCACGCGGATCATCCGTTATTTGCTGGCATCCAGAGCGGTTCTTTCGTCTACTTCGTGCACAGCTACCATCTGTGCCCGCGCGACCGCGCCCACAGGCTCGCCTCCACCGACTATGGCGGGCTGGTCACCGCCGTGGTCGGGCGCGACAATCTGGCCGGCACCCAGTTCCACCCGGAGAAGAGCCAGGAGGCCGGGCTCCGCCTGATCGCCAACTTCCTCGCCTGGCAGCCCCGATGAAGGTCGAAGCCCATCCCCTGACCGAGTTCCACGGCCGCGACCTTGCCGACCTGTGCGACGCCGCCGAGGCGGCGATCCAGGACGGCAACGGCTTCGGCTGGCTGAAGCCGCCGGCGCGGACGGAGTTCGAGCGCTACTGGCGGGGCGCGGTGCTGGTGCCGCGCCGCGAGGTGTTCGTCGCCCGCATCGATGGGCGCATTTCGGGCTCCGCCCAACTGGTGCGCCCGGCTCCCAACAAGGAGGCGTGGCGCTACAACGTCGAGATGGACACCCATTTCGTCGCGCCCTACGCGCGTGGCCATGGCCTGGCGCGGGCGCTGGTGGACGCGGTCGAGGCCGTCGCGCGCACCGAGGCCTTCAAGGTGATGCTGCTTTCGGTGCGGGCGACCCAGGAGGCTGCGATCACCCTTTACGAAGGGCTCGGCTACGTGCGCTACGGCACCAATCCACGCTACGCCTATGTGGACCGGGCTTGGATCGCCGGCCATTTCTACTATAAGGACCTGTAGACCCTGGGAGAGGCGCCGGGCGGCGCGCCACTGGCGATGATTCTCTATCCCGCCATCGACCTGAAAGACGGCGCCTGCGTGCGCCTGGTGCGCGGGGCGATGGAGAGCGCGACCGTGTTCTCCGACGATCCCGCCGCCCAGGCGCGCGCCTTCGCCGCCGCCGGCGCGGAGTGGCTGCACGTGGTCGATCTCAACGGCGCGATCAAGGGCAGGCCCGTGAACGGAACCGCGGTCAGAGCGATCGTGGCCGCGGTCGGCATGCCGGTACAGCTCGGCGGCGGCATTCGCGATGCCGCCACCATCGAGCGCTGGCTCGCATCCGGCGTGACCCGCGTCATCCTCGGCACGGTCGCCGTGCGTGACCCGGAGTTGGTGCGCCGCACCTGCCGCGAGCATCCCGGCCGGATCGTGGTCGGCATCGACGCCCGCGGCGGCCAGGTGCTGGTCCAGGGCTGGACCGAGGCCAGTACCATCGGCGCGGTGGAGCTCGCCCGCCGCTTCGAGGACGCCGGTGTCGCCGCCGTCATCCACACCAACATCGATCACGACGGCGCCATGCTAGGCCCGGACGTCGCCGGCACGGCGGCGCTGGCCCGCGCCGTCGGCCTGCCCGTGATCGCCTCGGGCGGCGTACGCAACTTGGCCGACCTGGATGCGCTGAAGGCGGAGGACGTGATTGCCGGCGTGGTGGTCGGGCGCGCGCTCTACGACGGCACCCTGGACTTGCGCGCGGCGATCGCGCGCCTGGCCGCCTGAGGGACCCGTGCTGACCATCCGCATCATCCCCTGCCTTGACGTCAAGGACGGCCGCGTGGTCAAGGGCGTCAACTTCGTCGATCTCAGGGACGCCGGCGATCCGGTGGAGCAGGCCAAGGTCTACGACGCGCAAGGAGCCGACGAGCTCTGCTTCCTCGACATCACCGCCTCCTCCGACAACCGCAACATCATTCTGGACGTGGTGGCGCGGACCGCCGAGCAGTGCTTCATGCCGCTCACCGTCGGCGGCGGCGTGCGCCGGGTGGAGGACGTGCGCCGGCTGCTGCTGGCCGGCGCCGACAAGGTCTCGATCAACACCGCCGCGGTGAACGACCCGGCCCTGGTCGCCGCCGCCGCGGAGAAATTCGGCACCCAGTGCATCGTGGTCGCGATCGACGCCAAGTCGGGCGCCGGCGGGCGGGCACAGGTCTATACCCATGGCGGCCGCACGCCGACGGGGCTGGACGCGGTCAGTTGGGCGCGCCGGGTCGAGGAATTGGGCGCCGGCGAGATTCTGCTCACCTCCATGGACCGCGACGGCACCCGCGCCGGCTTCGACCTGGCGCTGACGCGCGCCATCGCCGACGCCGTCGGCATCCCCGTCATCGCCTCGGGCGGCGTCGGCACCCTCGACCACCTGGTTGCCGGTGTGCGCGACGGCCACGCGAGCGCGGTGCTCGCCGCCTCGATCTTTCACTACGGCGAGTTCACCATCGCCGAGGCCAAGGCCCACATGGCCGCGGCCGGCTTGCCCATGAGGATGCGATGATCAGGTTTATCCCGGCCGCCGCGTTGCTCGCCGTCATGGCCGCTGCGCCCGCCGCCGCTGGCGTCGATCAGGAACGCTTGAGCCGCATCTTCGACGGCTGTGGCGGGGCTGCGGCTAAGGCCTGTGTCGGCGAAGTCTGGGACTTCGCCGATGCCGGCCGCGACGGCCGGCTCACCCAGGACGAGATCACCGCCTTCTTCACCGCCATCGCAGAATGGGGCGGGGAACGGCTGCGCACCAATGCCTCGGTCGCGAACGGCGGCGAGGCCGCGGCGACCCGCGCGCGCGCCGGCGCCATCCTGGCCCTGGCCAAGATCGGGCCGCTCGCCGCTGCCCTCCTCCTCACCGGCTTCGACCAGGACCGCGACGGCAAGCTCAGCCGGCCTGAGTTCTTCCGCGAGTTCAGCGAAGACGAGCTGGTCGGCCTGATCCTGCGCGCGGGCGAGCGGCTGCCGGAACTGCTCGCGGGACTGGTGCTGCGCAGCCTCGAGCGCGGTAGTCTGGCGGGCAAGGACGTGACCGGCGGCCTCGGCGGCGGCAAACCCGCGCCGCGTTGACCACTACGAAAGGTGTCGCCATGTCTGCTGTCAGGGGTGCCGAGGCGTTGCTCGCCGCGATCGCCTTCGATGCCGAAGGCCTGGTGCCGGCAATCGCGCAGGCGCACGACACGGCCGAGGTGCTGATGATGGCCTGGATGAACCGCGAGGCGGTGGCCGAGACGCTGGCGACGGGCCGCGTCTGCTACTGGTCGCGCTCGCGCCGGCAACTCTGGCGCAAGGGCGAGACCTCGGGGCAGGTGCAGCACCTGGTCGAGATGGCGGTCGACTGCGACGGCGATACGCTGCTGCTGAGCGTGCGCCAGGAGGGCGTCGCCTGCCACACCGGGCGGCGCGCCTGCTTCTTCCGCGCGCTGCGCGGGGGGGCGCTGGTCGAGACCATGCCGGTCGCGGTGGACCCGGAGACGCTCTATGGCGGCTGAGGGCAGCGCGAGCATCCTGGTCAAGCTCTACGAGATGATCGAGAGCCGAAAAGGGGCCGATCCGGACAAATCCTATGTGGCGCGCCAGTTCGCCCGCGGCCGCGCCCGGATCGCGCGGAAAGTCGGCGAGGAGGCGGTCGAGACCGTGGTTGCCGCCCTCAGCGAGGGCAAGGCCGAGCTCGTGGAGGAGAGCGCCGATCTCCTCTTCCACCTGATGATCCTCTGGGCGGCATCCGATGTGCGCCCCGAACAGGTCTACGCGGCACTCGCGGCGCGCGAGGGCACCTCGGGGCTGGACGCCAAGAAGCGCAAGGACGGCGGCAACAAGGACGGCGGCGGAAAATAGCGCCGCCAGCCAGGCAAGCGGGGGAGGCATGGCCTACGACCAGACCAACGTGTTCGCCCGCGTCCTGCGCGGCGAGATTCCTTGTAAGAAGCGCTACGAGGACGCCTTCGCCCTCGCCTTCGACGACATCGGCCCCCAGGCGCCGGTGCACATCCTGGTGATCCCGAAGGGCGAATACGTTTCCTTCGACGACTTCACCGCCACGGCACCGGCCGCGATGATCGCCGGCTTCTTCCGCGCCGTCGGCGAAGTGGCGCGCCAGGCCGCCGTCGCCAACCCCGGCTACCGCCTGATCACCAACATCGGCCCGCACGGCCGGCAAGAAGTGCTGCACTTCCACGCCCATATCCTGGGCGGCAAACTTCTGGGCCGCATGCTGCCCAAGGAGTAAATGAAAAAAGCCCTTCCTCCCGAGTGGGAGGAAGGATCGGGCGCGGGCGACAACCGTGCCCGATGGACGGTGGGCAACCAAGCGCCGTCAGGCCCTGCCGCATGGCGCCAACAGCAATGAGCGGTCCGAGGTCGAGATGCACCCGGTGGTCCAGATCGGTGCACGTACATGAGCGCAGGTAGAACTTGGGAGCGAGTGCTGGCCGGCAGCCGCAACATCGGCTTTGCGGACTTCGAGCAGCTCTTGCGTGCGTTCGGCTCCACGCACCGGCGCACCCGCGGCAGCCATCGGATATACTTCCCATCCCAAGATACCCCGGCCGCTCTCGCTGCAACCGCGCGGCGGCCAAGCAAAGCCTTATCAGGTGCGCCAGTTCTTGGACGCGGTGGAAGAATTCGGCCTCGGCCTGGAGGAAACGGTATGAACCTTCGTTACCACATCAACCTGTTCTGGTCCGATGCCGACGGCTGCTGGGTCGCCGACGTACCCGACTTGAAGTCGTGCTCGGCCTTCGGCAACACCCCGGCCGAAGCCCTGGCAGAAGTGCAGGAGGCCATGGCCGCGTGGCTGGAGACGGCCCGAGAATCCGGATATTCGGTTCCTGATCCGCGCTACCGACCGGCAATCTATGCGGCGGAGTGAGGGCGAGCCATTAGAGATTCGGGGGAGAGATTCGGGGACAGAGATTCGGGGACACAATACTTAATTTTTGAGGTTCGGCCCACCCATCCGCTGACGCTGGTTCACCCGGGCCCGACGGTCATGCTTTAATCGCCGCGCATTCAGGACGCGGAGCGTAGGTCATGGCGGGCGGCAGGGTAGGATTCGGGCTGATCGGGTACGGCGCCTGGGGCAGGCATCACGCCGAGGCGCTGGAGCAGGCGGCGGACGCGGAGCTCCTGGCCATCGCCTGCCACCGCGAGGAGACCGCCGCCGAGGCGCGCCAGCGGCATCCCAAGGCCACCGTGTTCCTCGACTACCGTGATCTGCTGAGGCATCCCGGGGTCGCTGCGGTCGATATCGTGCTGCCAAACCACCTCCACCACGAAGTCGGCTGCGCCAGCCTGGAGGCCGGCAAGCATGTGCTGCTGGAAAAACCCATGGCTACCTCGATCGCCGATTGCGACGCTCTGATCGCGGCGGCGACGCGCACGGGCCGCCTGCTCGCCATCGCCCACGAATTCCGCCTCTCGACCCAGTGGGGCCGCATCAAGGCCTTGATCGACGAGGGCGCGATCGGCCAGCCACAATATCTCTCCATCAACCTGTTCCGCTTCCCCTACCGCCAGGGCGCCGAGGGCTGGCGCTACGACAAGCGGCGCGTCGGCTCCTGGATCCTGGAGGAGCCGGTGCATTTCTACGACCTCGCCCTCTGGTATTTCGCGAGCCTCGGCCTGCCCACCTCGGTGCTCGGTTTCGGCAATGCGCAAGGGATCGACGGCGCGCTCTCGCCCAATTTCTCGTCGGTGGTGAAGTTCCCGGGCGGGGCGTACGCGCTGATCACCCAGACACTGGCCGGGTTCGAGTTCCACCAGGTGGTCGAGGTGGTGGGCCGCGAGGGTGCGGTGCGCACCTGGTGGTCGGGGGCGATGGACCGCACCCGCAACCCGTCGTTCGAACTGAAGCTGAAGCGCACGGGCCGGACCGAGTTCGAGACCATCCCCATCGGCGCCTCGGGCGAGGCGTTCGAGTTGGAAGCCCTGGTCGCCAAGGCGGCCGGCGCCTTTCGCGCGGGCAGCATCGCCGTGCCCGGCCTGGTCTCGGGCGAGGAAGGGCGGCGGCCGATCGTACTCTGCCTGGAAGCCGAGCGCTCGCTGGGCTCCGGCCAGGAGATCAGGCTCGCCTTCTGAGGCGCGCGGCTACTTGTCCGCGTCGGTGATCGGGTTCGCCCCCTCGTAGACCGTGACCAGGGACGAATTGTCCATGGCCGCCTTGCCCTGCAGGCGGGCGAGGCCGAGGGCCTGGCGCACCGCCGCCGTGACCGGCATGGCCGATTTCACGTCGGCCGCGGTCTCGAGCGCGAGGCCGATGTCCTTGAAGGCGTGCTCGACCGCGAATCCGGGGACGAAATCGCGCGCGATCATGCGCGGCAGCTTCTCGCGCAGGGTATGGCTGTCGCCCGAGCCTTTCTGCAGGAACTCCAGCAGGCGCCTCGGGCTGACCCCGCCCTTGGCCGCCATGGCGACCGCCTCGGCGACGATCGCGGCGCCACCGATCGAGCACATGTTGTTGGCGAGCTTGACCGTCGAGGCGGTGCCGTGCGGCCCGGTGTAGAAGATCTCGCTGCCCAACGCTTCCAGCACCGGGCGCACGGCCTCCAAGGTCGCCTCGGCGCCGCCGACGAACAGTGTGAGCGTGCCGGCGATCGCGGCGCGCACGCCCTTGGTCACCGGCACCTCGAGATAGACCAGGCCTTGCGCCTCGGCCTCGGCCGCGAGGTCGCGCGAGCGCCGCGGGCTGATGGTCGAGGTGTTGATCAGGACCAGGCCCTTGCGCCCCGCCCGGGCGAGGCCGTCCGCGCCCGAGATCACCTCGTGGACGTGGGGATAGTCCGGCAGCATGGTGACCACCGCGTCGCTGACCTCGGCGACCGCCTTGGGCGAAGCCGCCGCCACCGCGCCGTCGCCGACCGCACCCGCGACCGCCGCCGCGGCCACGTCGAAGCCATGCACCTGGAACTGCTTTTTCAGCAGGTTGCGCACCATGGGGCGGCCCATGGTACCGAGGCCGATGAATCCGACCTTGCGAATCATGCGGGCGTTTCCTTTTCCGACGGGGGCGCTGCCAGAGCGGGCAGTCGGACGCGAGGGGGGATGAAACGGCAGGGCGGAGGGGCTGTCAAATCCGGGCGCTCGGCGTCAGGCGAGAAGGCCCGTGCCTACTGGCACGGGCCTCACCCTC
>SHWA01000096.1 GCA_009693995.1 Alphaproteobacteria bacterium
GATGAAACCGCCCTCCTCCACCAGGAGGCGGCGGGGGTTCAGGCTGGGCGCGTAGCGGCTGTACCATCCCACGGGCCGGCGGCCGCACTGGCGCGTGAGGCTTTCCACGCACCTTCGGATGTGCTCGCGCTCCTCCGCCTCCTCCATGTTGTAGTGCTCGAGCCAGCGCCAGCCGTGGCCGGCGATCTCGTAGTTGCCGCGTGCGATCGCCTCGGTCGCCGGCGGGTTGCGCTCCAGCGCGAGCGCGCAGGCATAGACGGTCGCCGGCACCTGCCGCTCCTGGAACAGGCGGTGCAGGCGCCAGAAGCCGGCGCGGCTACCGTACTCGTACGCGGATTCGATGCCGAGGTCGCGCTTGCCCGGCGCCATGCGCCCGCCCGGCGTCTCGGCCAGCAGCACCTCGACCTTGCCGTCGCCTTCCAGAATCGTGTTCTCCGACCCCTCCTCGTAGTTGAACACGAACTGCACCGCGATCTTCGCGTTGCCAGGCCATCTCGGGTGCGGCGGCCTGCCGCCATAGCCGACCATGTCGCGCGGGTAGGGGGTCTGCATGGGCCGCTCCTCGTCTTGCTCGTCACCTAGGTCGGACCCTAGAGCAAATCGGGTCGCCGCGGAATCACGTGCAGACCCCCCACCCCTCCCTCCCCCGCAAGGAGGGAGGGGGAAGGTTTTGACGCCGCACAATTTCTCCCCTCCCCCCTTGCGGGAGAGGGGTTTAGGGAGGAGGTACAGACTGGGGGCACGGTGCCGGCGGCCCGCCCCGGGGCATCGGCGGGGCGGCGCAACCGCGGCCTTGCCGGATATTCTAAGCAGGCTTACAATAAGCATCGCTAAGACCAGCTTGGCGATCATTACGACTCTTGGCATTGCGACTTCTGGCCTCCCTGATGGACCGTTCCGTGCGCCCGACCCGCGACACCGTCGACACCAGCCTCGGCTTCCTGCTGAACGACGTCTCGCGCCTGCTCAGGCGCCTGTTCGATCAGCATGCGCGCGGGCTCGGCTTCACCCGCGCCCAGTGGCGGGTGCTGGTGCATCTGGAGCGCAACGAGGGCATCAGCCAATCGGGTCTCGCCGAGATCATCGAGGTGCAGAACATCACGCTCGGGCGCCTGATCGACCGGCTGGAGAAGTCAGACTGGGTGGAGCGCCGCGCCGATCCCGACGATCGCCGGGTGCGCCGCCTTTATCTGACCCGCGCGGCACAACCGGTCCTGGCGCGGATGCACGAGCTGGCGGCGGTGGTCCACGATCAGGCCCTGGCCAGCCTGAGTGGGGCCGAGCGCTCCGTGCTTGCCGCCGGCCTGACGCGGGTGAAGGCGAATCTCGCGCTCCAGTTGGATCCGGAAGGGCACGGCGGCGACGCCCACCCCGCCCAGGTGATGGGGGGGCGCCATGCCCGATGACGTCACGCCCACGCCCACGCCCACCCCGACGCGGGTGCGGCGCCGCACGCGCCGCCTGGGTCGGGTCGCGCTCCGCTTCCTGCTGCTGGTGGTGGTGCCGGCAATCGCGATTTTGATCGGCACCGCGTACTACGTCGCCGGCCAGCGCTACGTCTCGACCGAGAACGCCTACGTCAAGGCCGACAAGATCGCCATCAGCGCCGACATCGCTGGGCGCGTGGTCAAGGTCGCGGTCAAGGAGAACGCCATCGTCGAGCCAGGCCAGCTCCTGTTCCAGGTCGATCCCGAGCCGTTCGAGATCGCCCTCGCCGAGAGCGAGGCGAAGATGGCCAACATCGTCCAGGTGGTCGAGGCGATGCGGGCCGAGTACCGCACCTACCGCGAGGAGCTGGAGATCGCCCAGGTCAACCTGACCTACCACCAGCGCGAGCTGGACCGCCGCACCGAGCTCCTGCGCACCGGCGCCCTGCCCCAGGCCAAGTACGACGAGGGTCGGCGCGCGGTCGACGTGGCGCGCCAGGAGATGGGAGTGCTGCGCCAGCGCATGGCGCGCGCGATCGCCAACCTGAGTGGCGACATCAACCTGCCGGTGGCAAGCCACCCGCGCTACCTGGAGGCCAAGGCGGCGCGCGACGAGGCAGCGCGCAATCTGCGCCACGCCCTGGTCGTGGCGCCAACCGGCGGCGTGGTCAGCCGCATCGAGCTGCAGGCGGGCGAGTACGTGCGCTCGGGCACGCCGGTCTTCAGCCTGGTCACGGCCGACGACCTCTGGATCGAGGCCAACATGAAAGAGACCGACCTGACCCATGTGCTGGTCGGCCAGGACGCCAAGATTTCCATCGACACCTACCCGGACCGGGAGTGGGCCGCGGTCGTCACCTCGATCAGCCCGGCGACGGGGGCGGAATTCGCGCTGCTGCCGCCGCAGAACGCCACCGGCAACTGGGTCAAGGTGGTGCAGCGCATCCCGGTACGCCTCATCCTCAAGGAGGCGCAGGGCGACCCCACCTTGCGCGCCGGCATGAGCGTCAAGGTCGAGATCGACACCAAGTACGAGCCGCAGCTGCCCGGCATCGTCAAGAGGGCGCTCGCCTGGGTCGCGGGCGACTGAGGCGCGCGTAAGGGTCCCCGATGTCCGCACCCGTGGCGGCGCCCGCGGGCGTCGTCTCGCTGATCCTGTTGACGCTCGCGCTCTGCTGCGGGCCGATGCTGGTGTTCATGGACGCCGGCATGGTGTTGATGGCGGTACCCCACATGCAGGGCAGCCTGCAGGCGACCCAGGATCAGGTCTCGTGGGTGACCACCAGCTATTTCGTGACGCTCGCCGCCTTCACGCCGGCGACCGGCTGGCTCGCCGGGCGCTTCGGGCGCAAACGGGTGTACCTGACCGCGGTGGCGGGCTTCACCGTCGCCTCGGCGTTATCGGGCCTCGCCCCCTCCCTCGGCGTGATGGTGGCCTGCCGCGTGGCCCAGGGTATCTTCGGCGCCTCCATGGTCCCGCTCGCCCAGTCGACGCTGATGGACGTCTACCCCGCGCACAAGCGCGGCCTCGCCATCTCGATCTTCTCCTTCGGCGGGACCATGGGCCCGATGCTCGGCCCCCTGCTTGGCGGCTATCTGGTGGAGCATCTTAGCTGGCGCTGGATGTTCGTGATCGACGTCGGCGTCGGCGTCTTCGCCCTGATGATGCTGTCGCTGCTCCTGCGCTTCACGCCGCCCGAGCGCGGCCGCGCCTTCGACGGCGTCGGTTTTGCGCTGCTCGCGGTCACTGTCGGCGCGTTGCAGCTGATCCTCGACCGCGGCGAGCGCATGGACTGGTTCGCCTCGCCGGTGATCTTGACCGGCGCCGCCATCGCCGCCGTCGGCCTTTACGTGTTCGTGGTCAGGACCGCGCTCACCCCCAACTCCTTCTTTAACCTCGAGCTGCTGCGCGACCGCAATCTCGCCCTCGGGCTGGTGTTCGGTTTCTCGTTCGGCATCGTGCAGCTGGCCACCGTCGCGCTGGTCCCGCCCTTCGTGCTGAACGCCCTCGGCTATCCGCCCGACACCGCCGGGCTCCTGGTCGCCTATCGCGGCTATGGCGTGGGCGTGGCGATGATCGTCTGCGCCTACCTGCTCGACCGCGTGGATCCGCGCCTGGTGCTGATCGCGGGCCTCCTGATGACCGGGGCCACGCTCTGGCATCTGAGCGGGTTCACCGCCGACAGTTCGGCGAGCTCCTTTGCCGCGACCTTCTTCATCCAGGGCGCCGGGGTGGGGTCGAGCTTCGTCGGCCTCTCGACCATCGCCTTCGCGACGCTGCGCCCGCAACTCCGGGCCGAGGCGTCGTCGTTCTATTTCCTGGCGCAGACGGTGGGCGGTACCTTCGGGCTAGCGACCCTGGTCACCCTGTTCACCCGCATGCGCGAGACCGGCCAGGCGGTCCTGGTCGAGCAGGTGAACCCGTTCAATCCGCTGTTCGCCGAAGGCGTGGTGCCGGGGCTCTGGGACCCGGGGGCCGAGGAAGGATTGGCGCGCCTGAACGAGGAGGTCATCCGCCAGGCGACCATGGTCGCCTATATCAGCGATTTCCAGCTCCTGGTGTTGTTTCCGCTGGCGGCGATCCCGGCGGTGCTGTTGTTGCGCCGGCCGCCGCGGTTGACCGCCGCGAGCGCGCGCCCCGCCCCCGCACCGAAGCCGGCCAGCCGCCCCGAACCGGCCCCCGGTCTTGCCGTGCGACCCTACTGAGCTGTCGGTAGCGCGTGAAGATGTCCGCGGTTTGTAGCACATCATATGTCCGCTGCTGTTGTTGTTGGGCCTGTGGGGTTGTGGGCAACGCGGAGCGTTGTCCACAAATCCACAGGCCGGCCCGCGGCGCGAAGGCTTTGGGCGGCAGGCCGGGCGCCGAGCGGATTCAAGCGGCCCTGGACTGGTCATCGAGCAGACCTCCCGTGGCGTCGTAGCGTGCCAGACAGCGCGGCCCGTCGAACAGCGCGAGGCGGCCGTCCGGGTATTCGTGCACCCGCACCGTCGCCTTGACGTAGTGATGGCGATGGGGCTGCGCCGGGATCTGCCAGGATCGGCCACGCCAGACGACGCAGTTGTCGCGCCCGGCCTGGCGATCCTCCTGGATGCACAGCACCTCCTCGAGCGGCCGGCCGACATAGGGCACGAAGGCGTTGCCCGGCGCGGCCGCGGCCACGGCGAAGCGTTGGTTGTGGTCGGGGATGAAGTGCTCGCGCAGATACCGGTTGGCCGCCGCCACGCCGGCGATCCCCGCCAGGCGCAGTTCCGGGGGCAGGCGCATCTGCAACGTCCCGAACGCCCGCTCGATGCGCCCGCGCGCTTCCGGCGAGTAGGACGGAATGTGGGTGATGCCGAGTTGGGCCAACACCCGCCCCACCTGGGTCAGCCGCTTCTTATTCACCGCGCCGCCGGCCTTGGGGGTGTGGAAGTAGTGCGATCCCCGGTCGGTGTAGAGCGCCCCGAACAGGCCCTGGCCGGCGATCGTCTCCCCCAGGCCGAGGAAGCTCGGCAGCGTCCCTTCCTGCTCGGCCAGGAAGGCCGAGTGGATCGCCCCCGTCGCGTCGTCCAGGGTGACGATCAGCTCGAGCGCGCGGTCCGGCTCCGGAATCCAGCGATGGGTCGAGCCGTCCTGGAACACCAGCATCCCCGGCACGGGCCGGCGCACCCGCTTCTTGCGATGGCACGACCGCCGCACGGCCGGCTTCACCAGCCCCGCCGCCTGCAAGTCCAGCCGCGTCACCGTGTAGCAGAGCTGGTAGCCGTGACGGCGCTCCATCTGCTCGTGAAAGTGCTTCACCGTGAGGTCGTGGTAGCGCTCCACGTACAGCCGCCGCATCCGCTCCAACTCGTCCGCCGGCGCCCGCCGGGGCGAGGGCTTGCCCAGCCGCCGGTCACGCTGCCCCTCCACCCCCTCCTCCTCGTAGCGCTCGCACAGCCGGCGGAAGTTCCGCCCCGACATCCCCAGGAGCTCTCCCGCTTCCTCCCCCTTCAGTCGCCGCCGCTGGTAGCGCTCCAACGCTTCCTCGAACCGAATCACGAACACCTCCCATAGCATCGTCGTCCGGCGCATCGCCCCCTCCTGGAACAGGGGGCGAACTTGGCGGACAACTCACGCGCTACAAAAGGCGGACATCTGATGCGTCACCAACACTGAGCTTGTCGCGCGCGGCCGCAGAGGGTAGACCAGTCGGCGTTCGGCCTGGGAGAAGCGGCGGGGACCCATGACCAATAAGACGCAACACGGGGGCGCGCGCTGGCGCATCGGTGTCGACGTTGGTGGCACCTTCACCGATCTAGTGCTCGCCGATGCGGCCGGCGCGGTCGACGTGGTCAAGGTGCCCTCGACGCCGGAGGATCCGGCGCAGGGCGTGCTCGACGGGCTCGCCGCCGCCGCGGAGCGCTGCCACCTGCCGCTCGGCGACTTTCTCGCCCGCTGCACCCTCCTCGTCCACGGCTCGACGATCGCCACCAACACCGTGCTCGAGGGCAAGGGCGCGCGAGTTGGCCTGCTCGCCACCCAGGGCTTCGGCGACGAGCTCGAGATCCGCCGCGGCCGGCGCGAGGACCCGTGGGACCACCGCACGCCGTTCCCGCCGGTCCTGGTGCCGCGATACTTGCGCCTTCAGGTCGGCGGGCGGATCGGCAAGGATGGCGAGGAGGTGGCGCCGCTGGTCCTCGCCGACGTGGACCAGGCGGTCGCCACTTTCCGCGAGGAAGGGGTCGAGTCGATCGCGATCTGCCTGTTCAACAGCTTTCTCGCGCCGCGCCACGAACGGGCGGCGGCGGCCAGGGTGCGCGAGCAGTGGAACGGCGCCTGGCTCTCGGTCTCCGCCGACATCGCCCCCTTGATCGGCGAGTACGAGCGCACCTCGACCACGGTGATGAACGCCTATATCGCGCCGCGCACCGTGGGATACCTGCGTGCGCTCCAGGAGCGGCTCGCCGCCCTCGGCCTCAAGGTGCCGATGCTGCTGATCCAGAACAATGGCGGCGCGGTCTCCCTGGGTGCGGTCTCCGCGCGCCCGGCAGCGCTACTCCTTTCGGGCCCCGCGGCGGGGGTCGGCGCGCTCGATTTCTACAGCCGCGCCATCGGCTCCGACGACCTGATCTCCATGGAGATCGGCGGCACCAGTTGCGATGTGATCCTGATGGACCAGGGCCAGGTCGCCGTCAGCGACCAGTTCGCCATCGGCGGCTACCACATGGCGATTCCATCGGTGGACGTGTACACCATCGGCGCCGGCGGCGGCACCATTGCCACGGTCGATGCCGGCGGACTCCTGACCGTCGGGCCGCAGGGGGCGGGCGCCCGGCCGGGGCCGGCGTCCTACGGCCTGGGCGGTACCCAGCCGACGGTGACCGATGCCCAGCTCGTGCTCGGCCGGCTCAAGCCGGGCCCCTACGCCGGCGGGGCCATCACCCTCGACGGCCGGGCGGCGCATGCCGCGATCGAGCGCCAGGTGGCGGCCCCCCTCGGCCTCGGTGTCGAGGAGTCGGCGGTCGGCATCGTGCGCTTGCTGGAGCAGAACCTGCTGCACGCGGTACAGCGCATCTCGATCGAGCGCGGCTATGATCCGCGGCGCTTCACCCTGGTCGCGGCCGGCGGCGCCGGGCCGATGCACGGCGCCGCGGTCGGCCGCCTGCTCGGGTGCAAGCGGGTCTATGTGCCGCGCCTCTCGGGCGCCTTCTGCGCGCTCGGCATGTTGCATTCCAACGTGCGCCACGACTTCGTGCGCACGCTCTACGGCCGCCTCGATACCGTGGATGCGGGCGTGGTCGAGGGGCACTACGCGGAAATGGCGCGCGAGGCTAAGGCGGTGCTCGGCGCCGAGGGCTTCGCGGCCGCGGCGACCGAGTTCGCGCGCGAGATGGATCTGCGCTATGTCGGCCAGAGCTGGGACGTGCGCGCGCCCGTGTCCGACGGCGCCCTCGACAAGGCGGCGGTGCGCACCGCCTTCGAGCACAACTACGAGCGGCTCTACGGTCACACCCAGCCGGGCGGCATCGTCGAACTGACTCACCTGCGGCTGGTCGGCATCGGCAAGCTGCCGGCGCTCAACCCCGGCGCACCGGAGGCGGCGAAGGGAGCGCCGGTGCCGGCCGAGCGGCGGCGCGCCTATCTCGGCGCCGCCCATGGCTGGGGCGAGGTGCCGGTCTACCGCGGCGCCGACCTCAGGCCCGGCCACGACCTGGCCGGGCCGCTGCTGATCGAGGAGGTGACCACCACCGTCGTGGTCGGGCCCAAGGATCGGCTGCACGTGGACCCCGCCGGCAACTTCGCGATTTCCTTGCTGGACTGAACCCGGAACGGGTGTACCCCGACGGAGAGACGCTTATGGCCCTCGACCCCGTCGCCCTCGCCCTGGTGCAGAAGCGGCTCGACCACATCACCCGGCAGATGGGCTGGGTGATGATCCGCACGGCGCGCAGCCCGGTCTTCAGCCATGCGCACGACTTCTCCTGCTTCCTCACGGACCCGGCCGGCACGGTAATCGCCCAGGCCGACGGCATCCCCGTCCACACCGGCGGCGGCGGCTTCGCGGCGCGCGCCATGGTCAAGTTCTGGGGCGACGCCATCGGCCCCGAGGACGCGATCCTGCTCAATGATCCCTTCACCGCCGGCGGAAATCACCTGCCCGACTGGGTGATCGCGCGCCCCATTCACGTGGGGACCGAGCGGGTGGGATTCGCCTGCATCCGGGCGCACCAGTCGGACATCGGTGGCGGCGCTGCCGGCGCCTACAACCCGACCGCGACCGAGATCTTCCACGAAGGCATCCGCCTGCCCCCGCTCCGGCTGATGCAGGACGGACACATCAAGGAGGATGTCTGGCAGCTGCTCATGATCAACACGCGCACGCCGCACCTGCTGGACGGCGATGTGCGCGCGATGCTGGGCGCGACCCGGATCGGCGCCGACCATGTGGCGGCGCTCTTCAATGAGCATGGCGTCGCCGAGGGACGGGCCTACATCGACGGCGTCCTCGATCATGCCGAGCGCCGCATGCGGGCCGCGATCGCGGCGCTGCCCGACGGCGTTTACGTCGGCGAGGACCATTTCGACGACGACTGTTTCGAGGATCAGACCATCCCGATTCGGGCGACCGTCACGATCAAGGGGGACGCGATGACGGTGGATTTCACCGGCTCGCACCCACAGATCAAGGGCTTCAAGAACTCGTCCCTCGCCAACACCTATTCCTCGGTCTATGTCGGACTCGCCTCCTTCTTTGCCACCGATATCCCGCGCAACGAAGGCACCTTCCGCGCCGTTACCGTGATTGCGCCCGAAGGCTCGATCGTGAATGCGCGCGCCCCGGCGCCGACCACCATGTGCACGCTGTTTCCGGCGTGCGAGATCGTGCATGCGGTTTGGAACGCACTGGCCCAGGCCGATCCAGAGCGCGGGTGCGCCGGCTGGGGCAGCAGCGCCTTCCCCATCACCTCTGGCCTGAGCGAGGCCGGCGAGACCTTCGTCATGTACCACTGGTGCGGAACCTCGGGCGGGGGCGCGGTCGAGGGGCGGGACGGCTTTCCCCAGCAGGGCGGGGTGAGTTCTCTCAGCGGACTCATCATCCCGAATGCGGAGACTTTCGAGCAACTGTTTCCCGTGCGTATCCGCCACCGGCGCCTGCGCCTGGATGCTGCCGGCGCCGGCAAGTTCCGGGGCGGCGCCGGGGTTGATTACGAGGTCGACGTATACGTCGCGGTGCAGATGACCTTCCGCGGGGAAGGCCGCAAGAGCGAAAAGGCCTTCGGCGCCGCGGGGGGCGGGGCCGGCAAGATCGGCCGCATGACCGTAACCCCGCAAGAGGGCGCGGCGATCGATCCGCCGAGCTATGGGATTATCCACACCAAGGGCCCGGTACACATTTCCCTGCAATCTCCGGGCGGCGGCGGCTATGGCAGTCCGCGCGCGCGCGCGCCGGAACTGGTGTTGCTCGACGTGCGCGACGGGATTGTCAGCCGGGCAGCGGCGGCGGAGGCCTACGGCGTCGTGCTGGCGACCGACGGACGCAGCGTCGATGCGGTGGCGACCGCCCGCCTACGGGCAACGGCGTCCGCTTAAGTCGCGTCTGCGGCCGGCGGCTCCTTCAGCAGGGCCTCCAGGTCGTGGCGCTTGACCTTGCCCGTGGTGCTGCGCGGCAGTTCGGCGTCGGTGATGAAGCGCACCGCCTTGGGCAGCTTGTAGCCGGCGATCTGCCCGCGACAGAGCGCCACCACCTCGTCTGCGGTGAGTGCGGGATCGCGGCGCACCACGAAGGCCACCGGCACCTCGCCCCAGCGCGGATCGGCGCGGCGCACCACCACCGCGTCGGCGATGCGCGGCGATGCCAGAAGCACGCGTTCGATTTCGGCCGGATAGATGTTTTCGCCGCCGGACTTGATCAGGTACTTGCGGCGGTCGACGAAATCGAGCGAGCCGTCGGCATTGCGCCGCAGCAGGTCGCCCATGTGGAACCAGCCGCCGCGGAAGTCCTCGGCGTTCGCCTCGGGTGCGCGCCAGTAGCCGCTGAAGAGAGTGGGGCCACGGAACGCCACCTCGCCGGGCTCGCCGTTGGCGACCTCGCGGTCGTCGGCGTCGACCAGGCGAATCGCGCAGAAGGAACTCTGCCGCTTGGAGAGCCGCTCCGGCACCACGCCGACGGGGATCAGGCCGCGGCTGCCCGGCGCCGACCCGGTCTCGGTCGAGCCGAAGGTGTTGCGGAACGGCGCCTGCAGCAGGGTGGTGATCTCGGCGATCTCGTGGCGCGGCACCAGATCGGCCATGGCGCCTGTGACCGCGACCCCCTTGGGCCGGATCCCGGCGCTCTTCAATTCCGCGATCATGCGGCCGACGGTCGCCGGCATCAATTGCAGCCAGCCGATAGCCTCGCGGGCGACGATCTCCACCAGCCCTGCTGGGTCGAACCCGTCCAGGATGATGGCCTTGCCGCCGTGCATCATCGCCGCCAGCAGGTGGTCGGTGGAGACCATGTGAAAGCAGGGCGCCCAGGCGACGAAGGTCCGCTCAGGGAACAGGCCGCCATCGATCAGGCTGACCATGCTGCGGGCGACCATGGCGCGGTGGCTGATCAATGCGCCCTTGGGCAGGCCGGTGGTGCCACTGGTGTAGAGGATGATCAGCCCGTCCTCCGGTTCGGCGACCTCGGGCAGCTCGGCGGCGCTGGCGCGGGCGAGCGCCGCCTCGTAGTCCCTGCCCAGGACCAGGGTGCGGGGGACGGCAAGGTCGAGGCGGGCGAGGGTCGCGGCATAGCGCTCCGACACCAGGGCGAGCTCGGGTTCCGCGAGCGTGATGCAGTAAGCGAGTTCGGCGTCGGATTGGCGCCAGTTCTGACAGGCGACGATCGCCCCCAGCTTGGCGGCGGCAAGTTCCAGCTCCAGGTATTCGAGCCGGTTCTCGGCGAGGATCGCGATCCGCTCGCCGCGGGTGATGCCGAGGCCAGACAAGGTGTGCGCGAGGCGGTTCACCCGCTCGTTGAGCGCCGCATAGGTGAAACGACGGCCGCCGGCCTCCAGCGCCATCCGGCCGCCATCCAGCCGCACCTGCTGGCGGAACAGCCCGCCGACGGTCAGCCCCCCCGCCGCCGCGATGCCGGCATGGATCTGGCTTGCGCTCACCCGATCTCTCTCCGCGACCTCCGGGCCGCGGCGCGGATGCTAATGGAAGCCCCGGCCGGTTCCTAGTGGATGGAATCCAACACTTGGTGCCCACGTTTGACGGCGGCGATGATTTTGTCTGGATCGGCGGTCCAGGTGAAGGGTCTTGGGGAGGCGTTGGTCTCGACGAGGAAGCGGTTGATGGCGGCCTGGAGGTCGACGATGGAGC
>SHWA01000097.1 GCA_009693995.1 Alphaproteobacteria bacterium
GCCTGCGCAACGTTATCGAGCGGACCTTCTGCCGCCTCAAAGACTTCCGAGGCCTCGCGACACGATACGACAAGCTCGCCCGCAACTTCCTCGCCGGCGTCTGTCTCGTCGCCGCTCTCTGCTTCTGGATCAATTGAGTCCACACCCTAACATCGTTCTCCCACCCTTGTGAGATGACACGGCCCCCCCGATCAGTCACCATGCCGCCGATGAAGTGGTTTGTCGCCATCGTCGTCGCGCTTTCCTTGGCCCTGTCTGGCTTGGTCCCGGCCGGCGCATCTCTTTTGGGGGCGCCAGTTGTCGCCGGAGAGCAGACGTGCTGCGAGCCGTGCAACGAGGACCGACACGACCACGCTCCGCCTTGCTGGCAGGACTTCGCCTGCGCCAGCATGTGCGCCGGTCAATCGGTCGGGTTCTTTCACGCCGGCATCCCGGAGCCCGATTGGCCGACGGCGCCGCGCTATCGGCTTCCTGCCGGCCGACAGGCTTCCGGCAGCGGGCTCCTGGCGCCATTCCGACCACCGCGATCCTCGATCGTCGCCTGATCTGAGCGGACCCGCAAACGGGTCCGGCACGAGGGCGTAAGCGCTCCGCTCCAGCGCGGCGCATCCACGCGAACGACCGAGATCGAGGAATAAGACCATGGGAAAGAGTCATCTGGCGCCCGTCGCGGGCGTCGCCGCGATCCTGACCATCGCGGGCTTTCTGACAGTGATCGGGCCATCGCTGTTCGTGCGGGCCGGTCCCGATCCGGTGGCTTGGCAGGCGGCCGGCGCCCGCGCCGCCACCCAACCGGGCACCGTCGAGCGACGGATTCTCTATTACCGCAACCCGATGGGGCTGCCGGATACCTCGCCGATTCCGAAGCGGGACGGGATGGGCATGGACTACATCCCGGTCTACGCCGACGCGGCGAGCGACCGGCCGGGCACCGTCCGCATCAGCCTCGACAAGGTCCAGCGATCCGGCGTCCGAACCGAAGTTGCGGCACTACGCGAGATCGTACGGCCGGTCCGTGCGGTCGGAACGATAACCGCAGACGAGGCGAAACTGGTCGCCGTCACGGCCAAGTTCGGCGGCTTCGTCGAGGAACTCTACGGCGATGTCATCGGAGTCCGCGTGAAGGCCGGCCAGCGCCTGATGCGGGTCTGGATCGAAGGCGCGGAAATCCTGCAGAAGCAGGCCGATCATCTGACCTCGCTCAGGAGCGGTGATGCGGCGCAGATCGACCAGACCGAGCGCAACCTGCGCCAATTCGACTTCCCCGGCTCGGCCATCGAAGAACTGGCGCGCACCCGGCGGCCGATCCGCTCAATCGTACTCGCGGCCCCGATCGGCGGGACGGTCATCGAGAAGGCGGTCCTGGTGGGGAGCCGGTTCGATCCTGGTCACATGCACTTCAAGATCGCCGACCTGTCCTCGGTCTGGGTCGTCGCCGATATCGCCGAGCGGGATCTCGCGTCGGTGCGCGTCGGCGATCCCGCCCGCGTTCGGTTGCTTGCCTTCCCTGTTGCACCGGTCGAGGGCAGGGTCGGCCTCATCTATCCCGAACTGAACCCGGCAGCCCGGACCGCACGGGTGCGGATCGACATCCCCAATCCCGATGGGCACTTGAAGATCGGGCTCTACGGCGAGGTCGAGATCGAAACGCGGGGAAAGGGCGGACCGATGATCGCCGTGCCCGAGGCAGCGATCATCGACAGTGGCCGACGGCGCGTCGTCTTCGTCGCCAAGGACCGCGGAGTCTTCGAGCCGCGCGACATCGTGACCGGGCGCCGCGGCAGCGGCCTGGTCGAGATCAGAAGCGGCGCGGCAGAGGGCGAAAAGGTGGTCGTCGCGGGCAATTTCCTGATTGATGCCGAGAGCAACCTGCGCGCGGCCCTCGCCGTCTTCATCGCGCCGAAGGAGTAGCGCGTGATTGCCAGATTGATTCGCTGGTCGGCGGAGAACGTGGTCCTGGTCCTCTTCGGCGCGGTGTTCGCAACGCTGATCGGCGTCTATGCCGCGGCGCGGATTCCACTCGACGCGATCCCAGACCTGTCCGACACGCAGGTGATCGTCTACACGGAATTTCCCGGTCAAGCCCCGCAAGTGGTCGAGGATCAAGTCACGTTCCCGATCACCACCGCGATGCTGAGCGTTCCGCGCAGCCGGGTCGTCCGCGGCTTTTCTCTCTTCGGGGTATCCTTCGTCTACGTGATCTTCGCGGACGGCACCGATGTGTACTGGGCGCGCAGCCGCGTTCTCGAATATCTGAGTGGCGCCACCCAGCGCCTTCCCGCGGGCGTCACCCCGGCCCTCGGCCCGGACGCCACCGGCGTCGGCTGGGTCTACCAGTATGCGGTCAAGGCCGATGACCGGAACCTGGCGGAGCTGCGCTCGCTCCAGGATTGGCACATCCGGTTCGCGGCCGCCGCAGCCGATGGGGTTGCCGAGGTCGCAAGCGTCGGTGGATTCGTCAAGCAATACTCGGTCGTCATCGACCCCCTGCGCCTGAAGGCGTTCGGTTTGACGCTGCGACAAGTGTCGGATGCGATCCGCGCCAGCAACCGGGACGTGGGTGGGCGAACCGTCGAGTTGGCGGAAACCGAATTCATGGTGCGCGGGCGAGGCTATCTGGCCGGTCCGGCCGATATCGAGCGGATCGTGCTGATGGCGGACGGCGGCGTGCCGGTCATGGTCCGCGACATCGCCCGGGTCGAGGTCGTGCCCGACGAGCGGCGTGGCGTGGCGGAGTTGAACGGCGAAGGCGAGGCGGTAAGCGGGATCGTGCTGCAACGCTTCGGCGCCAACGCCCTCGATGTGATCGCGGCGGCCAAGGCCAGCCTGGAGCGGATCAAGTCGAGCCTGCCCGAGGGCGTCGAGATCGTTCCGGTCTATGACCGCTCGCCGCTCATCAAGGCCGCGATCGAGACGCTGGCCAAGACCCTCACCGAAGAGATCGTGGTGGTTGCGGCGGTCTGCTTCCTGTTTCTCCTGCATGCGCGCAGCGCCCTGGTCGCCGTGGTGACGTTGCCGCTCGGCCTGCTGATCGCGGTCGCCCTGATGGGAGCGCTCGGCATCGGTTCGAACATCATGAGCCTGGGCGGTATCGCGATCGCCATCGGAGCCATGCTCGATGCCTCGATCGTCATGGTCGAGAACGCCCACAAGCGCCTCGAACATGCCGATCCGGCCGCGTCGCGGAGCGAGACCATCATCCGGGCCGCCCAGGAGGTTGGCCCGTCGCTGTTCTTCAGCCTGCTCGCGATCGTGGTTTCGTTCCTGCCGATCTTCGCGCTCGAGGACCAGGAAGGGCGGCTCTTCAAGCCGCTTGCCTTTACCAAGACCTTCGCCATGTCGGCGGCCGCCGTGCTCTCCGTGACCCTGGTCCCGGCATTGATGGTGCTGTCCATCCGGGGCCGGATTCCGTCCGAGCGGCGCAACCCGATCAGCCGGATCCTGATTTGGCTCTACCGGCCCGTGATCCGGCTGGTCCGGCGGGCGCGGGTGCCGACGATCCTGGTGGCGCTCGGTCTCATGGCGGCATCGGTCATCCCGGTGCAGCGTATCGGCACCGAGTTCATGCCGACCCTGAACGAAGGGACGCTTCTCTATATGCCCACCACACTACCCGGCCTCTCGGTGACGAAGGCGGCCGAGCTGCTCCAGACTCAGAACAAGATCATCCGCGCGTTCCCGGAAGTGGACACGGTCTGGGGCAAGGCCGGCCGCGCGCAGACCGCGACCGATCCGGCGCCGCTCGAGATGTTCGAGACGGTCGTCAACTTGAAGCCTCGCGATCAATAGCGGCCGGGGCTGACCATCGACGGGCTAATCGCCGCGATGGATGAGGCGCTGCAATTCCCCGACGTCAGCAATGCCTGGACCATGCCGATCAAGGCCCGCATCGACATGCTGGCCACCGGCATCCGGACACCGGTCGGGGTCAAGCTGTTCGGCCGCGACCTCGATCAACTGGAGCGCCTGGCGCGGCAGGTGGAGGCGGTCGTGCGGGCAGTCCCCGGCACCACGAGCGCTTACGCCGAGCGTGTCACAGGTGGCTATTTCCTCGAGATCGAGCCGGATCGCGACCGGATCGCCCGCTACGGCCTCTCCATCGAGACCGTGCTGGAGACCGTCGCCATGGCGATCGGCGCGCAGCCGATCACGACCACGGTCGAGGGCCGCGAACGCTATGGTGTGGTCCTGCGTTATCCCCGCGACGTGCGCAGCGACCCCGACGCGATCGCCCCCGAGGTTATGGTCTCGTTATCCAACGGGGCTTCCATCCCCCTCGGCGACGTGGCGCACATTCGCCGCACCCAGGGGCCGACGACCATCCGCACCGAGGACGGCCAACCCGTGGTCTACGCGTCTTCGTCGATATCCGCGGCCGCGATCTCGGCGGATATGTCCGCGAGGCGCGCGCGGCGCTGTCGCAGAGCATCGCGTTCCCGCAAGGTTACTACGCCGTCTGGAGCGGCCAGTTCGAGTATCTGGAGCGCGCGGAGGCACGGCTTCGGATCGTCGTCCCCGCGACGCTCCTGGTGATCCTGCTGCTGCTCTACCTGAACTTCCGGCGCTTCTCCGACACCCTGATCGTCATGGCGTCTCTGCCATTCGCGCTGATCGGCGGGCTGTGGCTGATGGACTGGATGCACTTCAACATGAGCGTGGCCGCGGCCGTCGGCTTCATCGCCCTGGCCGGGGTGGCGACCTCGACCGGCGTCGTCATGCTGCTCTATCTCAACCAGGCGCTCAGCGACGCCCAGGCGCGGGCGCACTCCGAGCGCCGCGCCTTGTCCCGCGCGGACGTGGACCGGGCGATCATCGCCGGGGCCGTCGATCGCGTCCGACCCAAGATGATGACGGTGGTCACCACAATGGCCGGCCTGCTGCCGATCCTATGGAGCACGGGCGTCGGCGCGGAGGTCATGCAACGCATCGCGGTGCCGATGATCGGCGGCATGGTCTCGTCGACGCTGCTGACCCTCGTGGTCATTCCCGCGCTGTTCGCCATGGTTCATTCGCGGTCGCCCGATTAGGCGCGGCTCGGCCGCGGACCGATCCGTCAGGCGTCGGGGCGCAGCAGCAGCCGGCCGATGGGCGCCCCAGCCTCGACCAGTGCATGGGCGCGGGCGGCTTCCGCGAGCGGCAGGGTCTCGGCGATCACCGGGCGGATCTGGCCGCGACGCATGAGTTGCAGGCTGTCCTGCAACTGCTTGCGGGTGGTGCTGTTGGCCGCCAGCAGCGAAATGTTCTTCAGGAACAGCTGCGCCGGATTGAAGGGCACGAACTCCCCCGTGAGCTGGCCGATCATGACCCAGCGCCCCCCGGTCGCGATGCTGCGGCGGGTGGGCTGGAAGAGCGGGCTGCCGACATTGTCGAGCGCGACATCGACCCCCTCGCCCTCGGTCGCCTGCTTGACCGCCGGTGAGAAGTCTTCGCCGCGCCGGGTGACAACCACGGCGTGGGCACCGAGGTCGCGCAGGCGCTCGGCCTTGTCGGCGGCGCTGGTGACGGCGACCACATGGGCGCCGGCGAGGCGCGCGAGCTGGATCGCGTGCACGCCGAGGCCGCCGCCGGCCCCCGTCACCAGCACGTGCTCGCCGGGCTGCACCCGGCCCACCTCGCGGATCGCGTTCAGCGTGGTGCCGATGGCGCAGGCGACGATGGCGCTTTCCGCCAGGGGCACCTCGTCCGGCACCAGGGCGACGTTGTCCTCCTCCACCGCGACGTACTCGGCGTAGCCGCCCACCATGCCGAAATCGCCGAGGAAGCGGCTCTCGCCGCACAGCGACTCCCGCCCCGTGCGGCAGAACCGGCAGGCACCGCAGATATGGAAGCGCTGGGTCGTGCAGACCCGGTCGCCGGCCTTGAACAGGCGCGCCTCGGCACCGGCCGCGACCACCTCGCCGGCGATCTCGTGGCCGAGGATGCAGGGCATCTTGACGCCGAAGCGAAGGGTGCCGTTGCGGGTGATCAGGTCGTGGAAGCAGACCCCGCAGGCGGCGACCTTGATCAAGACCGCGCGCGGGCCCGGCGACGGCTCCGGCACCTGCTCGATCCGCATCGCGTCCAGCCCACCGGGGCTGCGCACCACCACGGCCTTCATCGCTGCATCATCCTTTCGGCTGGACGGACCATCGGAACCCGTGCCTCACCCGACCATGCGCTCGAGCTCGGGCAGGAGATAGGACCTGAGGAGGGGATAATTCTCGACCATCGGGAAATGACCGATCCCTTTCATCACCGTGAACCGGCAGCCGGGTATGGCGTCAGCGGCGGCTTGAGTCATCTCCGGCGTGCAGGAATAATCGTACTCGCCGGTCAGGAGCGACACCCGGCAGCGCGAGGAGTCGATGCGCGCGATCTCGGCGCGGCCGTCCCAGTCGACGCTGTAGAAATGCACGTCGCCCTGGTAGACGCCCGGCCCCGACTGGGCGTAGTACCACCAGTTCTCGCGCCGCGCCGCCTCGGGGCTGTCGGGCGCGTTCAGGCCATAGGTGTAGCAGGCGACCATCTCGCCGCCGTTGATCGCCGGGTGCCACAGCAGCTTGTTGTCGCGGCCCGGGGCGAAAGCCGCGCTCTCCAGGCCGACGATGCCGCGCAGCTCATCCTGGTGGGAGGCGGCGATCTGCAACACCACCGCTCCCCCCATGGAGCAGCCGAGCACCACCGGCCGTTCCAGCCCGAGCGCCCGCCAGACGGATCGCACCATGGCGACGTAGGACTGGGTGGTCAGCCGGTACCGCTCCAGCCACCAGCCGTCGGGCGGGTTGGAGCGCCCGTGCCAGGGCAGGTCGAATGCGATTACGCGGAAACGGCCGGTGACCTCGGGATCGCACAGCAGGTGCCGGTACTGGCGGCTGTCGCCGGCGGCGGTATGGAGACAGAGAAGCGGGATGCCCTGCCCCGCCTCCTCCAGATAGATGCGGTAGTCGCGGCCGCCCTCGTTCAGGTGAAGATAGCGGCCGACGATCGGCTCGAAGTCAGGCATTGGCGCCCTCGCTTCCCTGCATCAGGTTCATCATGCGGTGCAGCGCGCGGGCGTGCTGCATGGCGATCAGGCTGTCACCCTCCAGCACGAACTCGGGCACGCGCATCAGCATGGCGAAGAAGTCGTGGTAGAGCGGCGGCGGGTTCGGCCCGATGAACCTGTGCCAGACGTGATGCGGCGCGCGGAAGCCGAATGCGGCGCGGTCGTGGAGGCGCGGCGGGTGGGCGATGCCGGCAATCTGCCCCCGCTCCAGCGTCAGTACGTAACGCGTCGCGCCGAAGGTGAGGGCGATCGGCACCGTGAACCAGTCGCCGATCACCGCCATCTCGGGATCGGCGTTGACGCGGTCGCGGAACCCCTCGATCCAGCGCAGGTCCGGAAACGGCACGGATCCCCTCCTTCTCGCCGCGGCCGCGGATGCCAGCAGACGCCCGCCGCCAACCGGCAGTCCTAGCGGTACTTCTTGAGCTCGATGCGCGCGATCTGGTTGCGGTGCACCTCGTCCGGGCCATCGGCGATGCGCAGCAGCCGCGCCAGGGCGTAGGCGGAGGCCAGGCCGTAATCATTGCTGACCCCGGCGGCGCCGAACGCCTGGATCGCCCAGTCGATCACTTGGCAGGCCATGTTCGGCGCCGCCACCTTGATCATGGCAATCTCGGCCCGGGCGGCCTTGTTGCCGACGGTGTCCATCAGGTACGCGGCCTTGAGGGTAAGCAGGCGCGCCTGCTCGATGCGGATGCGGGATTCGGCGATGCGCTCCTGGGTGACCGTCTGCTCGGCGACCGGCTTGCCGAAGGCGACGCGCTCCGAGGTGCGCCGGCACATCTGTTCCAGCATGCGCTCCGCTAGGCCGATCAGGCGCATGCAATGGTGGATGCGGCCCGGCCCCAGCCTGCCCTGGGCGATCTCGAAGCCACGGCCCTCGCCGAGCAGGATGTTGGCGGCGGGAACCCGCACGTTCTCGAACAGCACCTCGGCGGTGCGGTCGGGCATGCCGTGGAAGCCGAAAATGGCGATCGGGCGCACCACGGTCACGCCCGGGGTCTCGCGCGGCACCAGGATCATCGACTGCTGGCAGTGGCGGTCGGGATGGTCGGGGTCCGTCTTGCCCATGAAGATGAAGATCTTGCAGCGCGGATCGGTGGCGTTGGTCGAGAACCACTTGCGGCCGTTGATCACGTAGGAATCGCCGTCGCGGCGGATGGTGGACTGGATGTTGGTCGCATCGCTCGAGGCCACGGCCGGCTCGGTCATGGCGAAGCACGAGCGGATGCGCCCGTCCAGGAGCGGCTCCAACCATGCGCGCCGCTGCTCCGGCGTGCCATAGCGCACCAGCACCTCCATGTTGCCGGTGTCGGGGGCGCTGCAATTGAACACCTCCGGCGCCAGGTGCGAGCGGCCCATGATCTCGCAGAGGGGCGCGTATTCCAGGTTGGTGAGCCCGGCGCCGTATTCCGACTCGGGCAGGAACAGGTTCCACAGGCCAGCGGCCTTGGCCTTGGGCTTCAGTTCCTCGATTACCGCTGCCACGGCCCAGGGCCCGGCCTCGGTGGTCTCCCGGAAATAGCGCGGCTCGTTCGGGTAGATCTGCTGGTCCATGAAGGCCTGAACGCGGGCCTGCAATGCCTTGACCTTCGCCGAGTACTCGAAGTCCATGGTTCCCTCCCGCGGCCGCGCCCTACCGGCGCGCCAGGATACGCTCGACTTGCCGCCAGCCTACCGCGGCGATGACGCGCGCGAGCCGGCCGGTCGCCATCGCATCCGCGCTCGCCGCCGTGCCTTCCAGCGCCCGCTTCAGGATGCCCTGGAGGATCGCCGCCAGGCGGAACAGGTTGTAAGCCAGATAGAAGTCCCAATCGTCCGGCGCGACCGACCAGCCCGTGCGCTGGCAGTAGGCGCGCAGGTACTCGCCTTCCGACGGAATGCCGAGGACCGCCAGGTCGTGGTCGACCAACCCGCGGAACTCGGTCGGCCTGAGCCGCCAGATGATGGCGTGATAGGCGAAGTCGGCGAGCGGATGGCCGAGGGTCGAGAGTTCCCAGTCGAGCACAGCGAGGATGCGCGGCTCGGCGGAATGAAAGATGATGTTATCGAGGCGCAGATCGCCGTGCACCAAGGTGGTCGTGTCGTTGGGCGGGATGTGTTCGGGCAGCCAGGCGATCAGGTCGTTCATGGCCTGGATGCGCTCGGTCTCGGAGGCGCGGTATTGCTTGGTCCAGCGCGCGATCTGGCGCGCGAGGTAGCTGCCGGGACGACCGAAATCGCCGAGCCCGGCCCGCACATAGTCCACCCGGTGCAAGGCCGCGACCATGGCGCCGGTGGCGTCATAGAGGGCCGCCCGCTCGGCCCGCTCCAGCCCCGGCAGGGACGGATCGAAGAAGATGCGCCCCTGCACGAACTCCATGACGAAGAACGGCGTACCGATCACGCCCGGGTCCTGGCACAAGCAATAGGTGCGCGGCACCGGCACGCCGGTGCCGGCCAGGGCCGTCATCACCCGGTACTCGCGCTCGACCGCATGGGCCGAGGGCAGGAGCGGGCCGCTCGGCTTCTTGCGCAACACATAGTCGCGCCCGCCGGCGTGCAGCCGATAGGTCGGGTTCGACTGACCGCCCTGGAACCGCGTCAGGGAAAGCTCGCCGCCGAAGCCCGCGACGTGGGCGGCGAGATAGCGCGCGAGCGATGCGCGGTCCAGTTCACCGTCCCCCCCCGCGCCCATGCCTGCCTCCGGACCCCCCCGCCAGCGGCCACCGTAGCCGCCCGGCGCGGCCCTGTCATGGGGGCCCTCGCCGGTTCAACGCGGCACCGCTATCATCGCCGCCGGCGCCCCCAAGGCGTCACTGCGAACCGGGAGGGGCGATGGCCTGGAAGCGTGTGGTACTGGAGATCGGCATGGGCACCGACATCCGCGGCGGCGACCCCACCAAGGCGGCGGTCAGGGCGCTTCGGGACGCGCTCTGGCACAACTCCCTCAGCATCGCCAAGGTGCTCGGCCAGTCGTCGGATGCCATGCGGGTCGCGGTGATGATCGGCGCCCCACACCCCGAGCGGGTGGACAAGGCGGCGGTACTCGCCGTGCTGCCACACGGCACCGGCACGGTCGAGGTGGTGGAGGGCGGCCTCGAGATCCCCAACGACGAGGGCACCGACGTGACCCTGATCGCCCACGCCGCCGCCGTCGTCCACCTCGATTTGCCATAGCAGGCCGCTGATGCCCGAAATGCGCGTGATCCTGGAGCTGGGGAGCGGCAACGATCTCCACGGCGGCGATTACACCAAGGCTGCCATCCGCGCGGTCCAGGACGCCCTGCACCACAGCTCGCTCGCGTTCGTCCGCACCCTTGGCATCGCCAAGGACAAGCTGATCGTCGATGTGACCGTCGGTGTGCAGCGGCCGGAGCGCGTCGATCTTGCGCGGGTCAAGGCGGCGCTCCCGGTAGGTGCGGTCACGGTCCGCGCGGTCAAGGGCGGCCTGGATGTGCCCGACAGGGACGCCAACGACGTCGCCGTGATCGCCTCGGCCGCGATCGCGGTCCGGCTCGAGCGTTGAGGCCCCCGCCTCAGCTCTGCGCCACCAGGTAGACGCCGCCGGCCACCAGCAGCGTGCCGACCAGGCGGGTCGCGTTGATGCTTTCGCCGAGGAACAGCGCCCCGAACGCCATGGTCAACAAGAAGCCGATTCCGACGAAGGGATAGGCGACCGAGACGTCGATCCGCGCCAGCACGAACAGCCAGAATCCAGCCGCGAACCCATAGAGCGCGAGGCCCGTGAACACCAGCGGGCTGCAGGCGACCGCGCCGGCGATGCCGAGCAGGTCGCCTCTCGCCAGCGCCGCGGCCCCGGCAAAGACCAGGGTCGCCACCTGGGTGCCGCGGATCTGGTCGATGGTGCGGGAGTTGTAGAGCGCGCCGAAGGCGTGCTGCTGCAGCAGATTGCCGCCGACGAAGCCGGTGTGTCCGACCAGGGCATCTACGAGGCGCGCGCACTCCCACGCGACAGCGGCACCCACGATCCCTT
>SHWA01000098.1 GCA_009693995.1 Alphaproteobacteria bacterium
AACACTCGGGAGTCGCCGAGGATGCCAGGGCCGAACGTCGCCGCGGCAGGGCCGACATGACGCGCGATCACCTGGCTGAGCGCCAGGTAGCCCGGGCAATGGTCGATGTGGCGCCAGACGCTGCCGACCAGGCGCCCGCCCCGCCGCAGCACGCGCCGCATTTCCGCCAGCGCCCGGCCCAGGTCCGGAAATGACTGGAATGCCTGCACGCAGGTGACCAGGTCGAAGCTCTCATCCGCGAACGGCAACGCCTCGGCCGTGGCTGCGCGGAAATCGATCACGACCCCGCGCTCGGCGGCGAGGCGGCGGGCGACCGCCAGCATGGCCGGGTTGAAGTCGACCCCGGCGACCCGACCGACCGGCCCGACCCCTGCCGCCAGCAGGAACGTCGCCGCACCCGTGCCGCAAGCCACGTCGAGCGCCCGCTCGCCCTGCGCGGGCGCCGCAACCTTGATCACGGCGGCGGCCCAGGGTCCGTACACGACCGGCACCAGGAGGCGCTGGTAGGCCTCGGCTGCGATTTCGGCTGCCGTCGTCATGGGTGAGGTCCTACGCCCGTGAGAAGAGTGCCAGCATATCGCCGGGCCGGTGTTCGCAGAAGGCGGGATAGTTGACCCACCGGGCGTGCCTCAGGCACGGTCCATGCCCATGGCCCCCAGCCGCCCCGTGTCACCGAGTGAGCGCCGCGACTGGCTGCGCTTGGCCCGCAGCGAGAATGTCGGCCCGATCACGTTCCGGCAGTTGCTGACACGTTTCGGCACCGCGGCGGCGGCGCTGGATGCCTTGCCGTCCCTCGCCGCCCGGGGCGGCATGCGCTGCCCGATCCAGGTGTTCCCGCTCGCCGAGGCCGAGTCCGAACTCGAACAGATCGCCGCGATCGGCGCCGAACTCCTCTGCCTCGCCGACGACACCTACCCCCGGCTGCTGGCGGAGATCACCGACGCCCCTCCCGTGATCACCGTCCGCGGCCACCAGACATTGCTGCGCCGGCCCATGATCGGCATCGTCGGCGCACGCAATGCGTCGGCATTGGGGTGCAGATTCTCCACTGACCTCGCCGCCGCGCTCGGTCAGGAGGGACTGGTGATCGCCTCCGGCCTCGCCCGGGGCATCGATGCCGCCGCGCACTAGGGCGCCCTGACAACGGGGACGATCGCGGTGGTCGCGGGCGGGGTTGACCTAGTCTATCCGGCCGAGAACCAGGCACTCTACGACCAGATCGTGGCGCGCGGCCTGGTGCTGAGCGAACACCCCCCGGGCACGGTGCCGCAGGCGCGGCACTTTCCGCGCCGCAATCGCCTGATCTCCGGGCTCTCACTCGGCGTGGTGGTGGTCGAGGCGGCGCGCCGATCGGGCTCGCTCATCACCGCCGAGTGCGCGCTGGAACAGGGACGCGAGGTCTTCGCGGTTCCGGGCTTTCCGCTCGATCCCCGCCACCAGGGCACCAACGATCTGATCCGAAATGGCGCTACGCTGGTGCAGACGGCGAGTGACATTCTGAGGGCGATCGGCCCCGCGCTCCGCGACCCGCTCGGTGAGCGCCGCGGCCGCGCCTTCGTCGCCGGCGGACCGCACATAGTCGCCGAATCAGAGCTCGCTTCGGTCAGGTCCCTGGTCGCTGAGCGCCTCGGCTACGCACCCCTTGGGGTTGACGAACTGATGCGCCAGTGTCAATTAACACCCGCCGTGGTGCTCACCGTCCTCTTGGAGCTCGAGCTTGCGGGACGCCTCGAACGGCATCCGGGCAACTAGGTTTCACTGTTGCCGGTAGACTAGGCTGCCGCTCGGCGGCCGGCGAAGGGCCACACACCAATCATGGACGTAGTCGTCGTCGAATCCCCGGCCAAGGCCAAGACGATCAACAAGTATCTCGGGGATGGATACACGGTACTGGCGAGCTACGGTCACGTCCGCGGCCTGCCCGCGAAGGACGGCTCGGTGCGCCCCGACGCCGACTTCGAAATGATCTACGAGACCGACCCGGCCGCGCGCAAGCACCTGGACGCCATCGCCAAGGTTCTGGTCGGCGCCAAGACCCTCTATCTCGCCACCGACCCCGACCGCGAAGGCGAAGCCATCTCCTGGCACGTGTTGAGTGCGCTGCGCGAAAAGCGCGCTCTCGGCAAGGTGGCGGTGAAGCGGGTGGTGTTTCACGAGATCACGCGCGGCGCGGTCGCCGAGGCCATGGCCCATCCGCGCGACCTGGACATGGACCTGGTGAACGCGCAGCAGGCTCGCCGCGCGCTCGACTACCTGGTCGGTTTCACCTTGTCGCCGGTGCTCTGGCGCAAGCTGCCCGGCAGCCGATCGGCAGGGCGGGTGCAGTCGGTCGCGCTCCGCCTGGTGTGCGAGCGCGAAGGGGAGATCGAGGCCTTCCGTCCACAGGAATATTGGACGGTAGAGGCCGAGTTCCAGACACCGACCGGCGAGACCCTGCGCACCCGCCTCACCCATCTGGCGGGGAACCGGCTCGACAAGTTCGCGCTCCCCTCCGAGGCCGACGCGGCGGCAGCGGTCGCGGCGATCGAGCGCGGCTCGTTCCGCGTCGCCAGCGTCGAGCCGAAGCAGGTCCGGCGCCACCCCTTCCCGCCGTTCACCACCTCGACCCTGCAGCAGGAAGCGTCGCGCAAGCTCGGCTTCAGCGCCAAGCGCACCATGCAGGTGGCGCAGCGGCTCTATGAGGGTGTCAGCGTCGGCGGCGAAGCGGTCGGCCTCATCACCTACATGCGGACCGACAGCGTGCAGCTGTCGAATGAGGCGATTTCGGGAGCGCGCGCGGTCATCGGCCGCCTCTATGGAGCGCGCTATGTGCCCGACGAGCCACGCGCCTACCGTGCCAAATCGCGCAACGCCCAGGAGGCGCACGAGGCGATTCGCCCGACCGATCTGGGCCGGCTGCCGGCCGATGTGGCGCGCCACGTCGGCGATGACGAGCGTCGGCTCTACGATCTGATCTGGAAACGCACTGTCGCCTGCCAGATGGCGAGCGCGATCCTCGACCAGGTGACGGTCGACATCGCCTCCGCCGAGGGTGAAACACGCTTGCGCGCCGTCGGCTCCGTGGTCGCGTTCGATGGCTTCCTCAAGCTCTACATGGAGGACCGCGACGACCCGGCCGACGCAGACGAGGACGGGCGCATCCTTCCCCGCGTTGCGCCGGGTGACTCCCTGACCCGCCGGCAGGTGACCCCGTCGCAGCACTTCACCGAACCGCCGCCCCGGTACAGCGAGGCGTCCCTGGTGAAGAAGATGGAGGAACTCGGCATCGGCCGCCCTTCCACCTACGCCTCGACCCTGACGGTGCTCCAGGACCGTGAGTATGTGCGGCTGGAAAGCCGCCGGTTCATCCCGGAATCGCGCGGGCGCCTGGTAACGGCGTTCCTGGTCAGCTTCTTCCCACGCTATGTCGAGTACGGGTTCACCGCCGACCTCGAGGACCAGCTCGACGAAGTCTCCAACGGTACGGTCGACTGGAAGGCCCTGCTGCGCGAATTCTGGGCGGCGTTCCGCGGCGCGGTCGACCAGACCGGCGACCTCGGCGTGCGCGACGTGCTGAACGCGCTGGAAGGTCTGCTGGAGCCCTATGTTTTCCCCGCCCGCGCCGACGCTAGCGACGCGCGGCGCTGCGCGACGTGCGGCACGGGGCAATTATCGCTGAAGCTCGGCCGGTTCGGTGCCTTCGTCGGCTGTTCGCACTACCCGGAATGCCGTTTCACCCGCCAGTTGAGCGCGGAGCCGGATGCAGCCCAGGACGAGCTGGATGCCAATCGCGTGCTCGGCACCGACCCCGTGACGGCGCAGCCGGTGTCGCTGCGCAAGGGTCCCTACGGCCTCTACCTCCAGCTCGGCGAGAAGGGCGAGGACAAGAAGGCGCCGAAGCGCGTGGCCCTGCCCAAGGGCCTGCCGCCCGCGGAGGTGGATCTAGCACGGGCCCTCGCCCTGCTCGCCCTGCCCCGCGAGGTCGGCGCCCACCCCGAGACGGCCAAGCCGATCACTGCCGGCCAGGGGCGGTTCGGTCCCTACCTGAAGCACGACGGCGCGTTCACGTCGCTGCCCGCGGACGACGACGTGCTCAGCATCGGCCTCAACCGCGCCGTGATTTTGATCGCCGAGAAGGGCAAGGGACGCCGCCGGGGCAGCGAGCCGCTCAAGCAACTCGGCGCCCATCCCGAGGACGGCGCCCCGGTCGAGATTCACAAGGGCCGCTACGGCCCCTACGCCAAGCACGGGCGCGTCTTCGCCACCTTGCCCAAGGAGCAAGTGCCCGAGTCCGTGACCCTGGAAGAAGCCGTCGCGCTGCTCGCCGCGCGCGCCGCACGGGGCGGCAAGGGCAAGCGGCCCAAGGGTGGCGCCAAGAAGGCGGCGCCGAAGGCCACCAAGACGGCCCGGACCAAGGCGACAGGTACCAAGGCGACACGACCCAAGGCGGCCAAGCCCCGCGCCGGTCGCCGCACGGCGGCGGCCGACTAAGGGCCACGTGGCGAAACCCCGAGCACCGGCGCCCCTGCCGAGCAAGGAGCAGATTCTCGCCTTCGTCGCCGAGCAGGACCACCGCGTCAGCAAGCGCGACATCGCCCGGGCCTTCCGCATCAAGGGCGACCAGCGCGTCCTGCTGAAGGCGATGCTGAAGGAGCTCGACGCCAGCGGCTTGCTCGCGCGCCGCGGTCGCGAGGTGGCCGCGCCGGGGCGGCTGCCGCCGGTCGCCGTGGTCGAGATCGCCGCAGTCGATCTCGACGGCGAGCTCTACGCCCATCCCCTGAAATGGGAGGGAGACGGCCCGCCGCCCCGCATCCTGATGGTGCCCGAGGCGACCGGACAGGCGGCGCCGGGACCGGGCGAGCGCATGCTGGTGCGCCTGCACCGGCTCGACTCCGGCCTCTATGAAGGTCGCGTCATCCGCCGCATCGACGTGCGACCGAAGGCGGTCCTCGGCATCTTCCAGCGGGTCGGCGGCGATGGGCGGATCGTACCGACCGATCGCCGCGCTCGCGGCGAGTTCACCGTCGCCCGCACCGATGCCGGGGCCGCGCGCTCGGGCGAGTTGGTGCTGGGCGAGATCATGGGCGGCTCCGCGCTCGGGCCGCAGCGGGCACGGATCACGCGCTGCCTCGGCCATCTGGACGAGCCGGGCACCGTCAGCCTGATCGCGATCCACACCCACGGCATTCCGGTCGATTTTTCCCAATCCGCTCTGGCCGAGGCCGCCGCGTGCCGGCCCGCGCCGCTCTCGGGGCGCGAGGATCTGCGCGCCGTTCCCCTGGTCACCATCGACGGGGCAGACGCCCGCGATTTCGACGACGCGGTGTTCGCTGAGCCCGATCCCGACCCCGCCAATCCCGGCGGTCACCACGCGATCGTCGCCATCGCCGACGTGGCCTATTTTGTGCGCCCGGGCGGAGCCCTCGACCGCGCCGCCTATGGGCGCGGCAACTCGGTCTATTTCCCGGACCGCGCCGTGCACATGCTGCCCGAGGCCCTGGCCGCCGACCTCTGTTCGCTCAAGCCGGACCAGGAGCGCGCCTGCCTCGCCGTTCACCTCTGGCTGGACGCGGACGGCCGCAAGCGGCGGCACCGGTTTGCGCGCGCGCTCATGCGCTCGGCCGCGCGTCTCACCTACGCGGCGGTCGAAGCCGCGCGAACCGGCGACAGCCCCCTCGGGCATCATCTCGCGACGTACGTCCTTGCGCCGCTTTGGTCAGCCTATGCGGCGCTGAAACGAGCGCGCGAAGGGCGCCAGCCGCTCGATCTCGACCTGCCGGAAAAGGAAGTGGTGATCGGCACCGACGGCCGCATCGAGCGCATCGCGCCGCGCCCGCGCCTCGAGAGCCACAAGCTGATCGAGGAATTCATGATCGCCGCCAACGTCGCCGCTGCCGAGGAGCTGGAGCGCCTGCGCCAGCCGTGTCTCTACCGGGTGCACGACCAGCCCGCGTTGGCCAAGACCGAGGCGCTGCGCGTGTTCCTCGAAGGCCTCGGCTACCGCCTGCCGAAGGGGCCGGCGCTCAAGCCCGCCTTCTTCAACCGGGTGCTGGTGGATGCCGCCACCACCGCCAATGCCGAACTGGTCAACATGGTGATCCTGCGCAGCCAGGCGCAGGCCCAATACACCCCAGCCAACATTGGCCATTTCGGCCTCAACTTGCGGCGCTACTGCCACTTCACGTCACCGATCCGACGCTATGCGGACCTTTTGGTGCACCGCGCCCTGGTGGCCGGCCTCGGGCTCGGCGCGGGCGCGCTGCCGGAGGAGGCGGGGGCCGATTTCGTGGCGGCCGGCGAACATCTCTCGGCGACCGAGCAGCGTGCGGTCGCCGCGGAGCGCGACGCGACCGATCGCTACCTCGCCCTCTTCATGGCGGAGCGCGCCGGCGCGTCGTTCCGGGGCCGGGTCTCGGGCGTCACCCGCTTCGGCCTGTTCGTGACCCTGGACGAAACCGGCGCGAGCGGCCTGGTGCCGGTCCGCACCCTGGGCCGCGAATACTTCCAGCACGACGAGGCGGGCCATGCCCTGGTCGGCCAGGAGACTGGGCGGGCCTTCCGCCTCGGCGACCGCGTCTCGGTCCGCCTGGTGGCTGCGGACACCGTCACCGGCGGCCTCCGATTCGAGATGGAATCGGTCGAGGAAACCGGCGCGATCATCAAGCCGAGCCAGCCGCGGCCGGGGCGCCGCCCGATCCGACGGCGGCGATAGCGCGCCGACGCTGCAGTTGAACACCAGGCCGCCGTCCACGGTCAGCACCTAGCCGGTCATCATTTTCGCGGCCGCCCCGGCCAGGAACAGGATCACGTTGGTCAGGTCGTCGGTCTCGGCATTGCGCCGGATCACCTGGATCTGGCGCGTGCCCTCGGCCGCCTTGTCGAAGGTGCCCGAGAAGAACTCCCTGGTCGCCTCGGGTCATGACCATGGTCGGGGCGACGGTAGTGAGCGCCCCACCGGACGTCAACGGCTCGCCCTGGCGAGCAGAACGTCGATCCGGTACCTTGCGCACAGCCACGGGAGGGATACGCACGGCATGGGCGCCAAGGCCCGACGCGGAACGGCCAACCACCCGGCTCCGCCGGCGGCGGGTCCGGTCGCGCTGTTGCGCCGGGCGGCCGACGCCGGTGACCCCGAGGTTCTCTACCTGTTGGCGCGCATGCACGCGAGCGGCATCTTGGTGGCCAAGGATCCAACCCAGGCCGACCGATTCCTGCGGCGCGCGGCGCGGGCGGGCCATGGCAGGGCGCAAGTGCGCCTGGCCCAGAAGCTGCGCGCGGCGCCGAACGCCGATCTCTGCGAAGCGATGCGCTGGCTGCAGGCGGCGGCACTCGGCGGCGATCTGGATGCCCAGGGCCTGTTGGCGGTCGAACTCGCCCAGGGCGACGCGACCAAGGCCGATCCGGGCGGCGCCTATCTGTGGTCGGCGCTCGCGGCCATGCGCGGCAACGCGGCCGCGGCTGGCCTGTTCGCCGCATTGGAGCGAACCCTGACCAGGACCGAGAAGACGGCCGCGCTCCGCCGCCTGGCCCACCATCGGACCGGCCGACCGCCGCCAACCGCAGACCGCGAACCGCACGCCCCCGATGGCGCCCGGGTCACGGCGTTGGCAGCCGTGCCGCCAGCGGCTCCCGCACCCGTGGCCCCCCCACCTGCCGTGGCGATCGCCGCGAAACCCGAGCGGATCGCGGCGTTGCGCGAAGCGGCGGAACAAGGCGATGCCGGCGCGGCCTTCGCCCTGGGCAAGGCCTTTGCCCAAGGCAAGCTGGTGCCGCATGCGCCCGACCAGGCCGTGCCGTGGCTGCGGCGGGCCGCGGAGAGCGGCCACGTCGAGGCGCAGTTTCGACTAGGGCAAGTACTGAGCACTGCCACGGAGGATCCGGCCCGGCAGGGCGAGGCGCTCAAATGGTGGACCATTGCCGGCCTCGCCGGCCGCGCCGAGGCGAAGGCCGAGCGCGATCGCTTGTCTGGCCAGATCGACAGTCCGACCATCATCACCGCCGTGCGCGCGGCGACCCGTTTCCACGCGGCACGGAACCAGCGCGGATGACGGCGTTGCCACGGCCGCGCGACGCCGCGAGCCTGGTGCTCCTGCGGCAGGACGCCGGGGGCGTGCAGGTCCTGCTCGGCCGCCGCCCCCTGGCCGCGCGCTTCATGCCGGGGGTCTATGTCTTCCCCGGCGGCGGCGTCGACCGGGCCGATCGGCTGGTCATGGGCGGCGCCCGGCTGCGCGACGACGTACTCGGCCGGGTCGCCCGGCGCTGTACGCCGACACGGGCGCACGCGCTTGCCATGGCGGCAATCCGCGAGACTTTCGAGGAGACCGGCCTCAGGATCGCGCGACACAACGAACTGCCGGCCAGCGGCGCGCCCTGGCCCGATGCGGAGCCATGGCGAACGTTCGCGCAAGAGTCGCTCCGCCCCGCCCTCGATGCCCTCGACTATGTCGGCCGCGCGATCACCCCGCCGGGGCGCGCGCGGCGCTTCAATGCGCGCTTTTTCGTCGCCTGGAACGACGTCATCGTCGGCGAGCCGCGCGCGTCGGGGGAGCTGGAGGACCTGCACTGGTGCCCGCTCGCGGGCGCCGCCGGCCTCAGGATCGCAAACGTCACCCAGTTCATGCTGAAGATCGTCACGGAATCCGTCGCCCAGGGCCGGCAGCCCGAGCGGCTCGCCGTCTACAGCTACCGCAACGAGGCGCCAGTGGTCCGCTTCGAGTAGCCGTCAGGGCAGACTTGAAGTCCGGTGCTGTTCCCTCTATGGTCCAGCCGATCGCGAACCAGCGGGACAGGACGCGACCATGGCCAAGAGCAATACCATCCTGATCAAGCTCGTCAGCTCGGCGGGCACCGGGTTCTATTACACCACCAAGAAGAACCCGCGGAAGACGACCGAGAAGCTCGAGATGCGGAAGTACGATCCCGTGGCGCGCAAGCACGTCGCGTTCAAGGAAGGCAAGATCAAGTAACCGTGCGGATGCCGCGCAGCCGTGCCGGGGCCGCCAGGGGCGGCCCTCTGCATTTTCCGGATGGTCTTCAGAGCGCTTTTGGCGCCGCCGCCACCCGGTTGCGGCCACCGTGCTTCGCCGCGTAGAGCGCCTCGTCCGCCCGGCGCACCAGATCGGTGACCGAGGTATCCCCGCTTTCCGCCGCCGCCACGCCGATCGAGATCGTGATTGGCAGCTCCCGGCGAAGGCTCGCCGGCACGAAGGGGCTAGCCGCAATCGCACCGCGCAGCCGCTCGGCAATGGTCATCGCGGTCACCAGGGGAACGCCCGACATGATGACCAGGAACTCCTCGCCGCCATAGCGGGCCATCAGATCGACCCCGCGCACGTCGGCCGCCAGCCGCGTCGCAAACTCGCGCAGCACCTCGTCGCCGACGCCGTGCCCGTAGGTGTCGTTCACCGCCTTGAAGTGGTCGATGTCGGCGATCGCCACCGAGACCGCGCGCCGGTCGCGCCCGGAACGCTGTATCAGGCGCTCCAGATGGGCGGTGGCGTAGCGCCGATTGAACAGGCCGGTGAGGCTGTCGGTCACCGCCATCGGCACGCTTTCCTCGAGCATCGCGCGTAGTCGATCATGGTACCGCTTGCGCCGGACTTGCGTGGTGACGCGCGAAGCGAGCTCGGCCGGGTCGATCGGCTTGGTGAGGCAGTCGGTTGCACCGACGTCGAGGGCCTTGGCGATCTGTTCGAGATCGCCCTCGTGCACCAAGACCAGGATCGGCACCTGCCGCGTCACCGTGTCGGCGTGGAGCTGCGAGCGGAGGCGCAGGCCGTCCAACGCCCTTGATGGTCAGGCTGACGATCAGCAGGTCGAAATCGCCGGCCCGTGCCCGCTCCGGCAACTGGCTGGGGTCGCTGAGCGCCTCCACCGAGTGGTCGCCGCCGAGATGGGCCCCGATCAACGCAATATCGGCCGCGTCGTCGTCGACGATCAGGACGCGCGCATGAGCCGTAGCGGAGCCGCCGGCGGCCGCGTCCCCGAGCGAACCGAGCTGGCGGCTCGTCTGCTCGCGCAGGCGCAATTCGTCGAGCACGGTTTTCAACCGAATCAGCGAGCGCACGCGCGCGGAGAGCACCACGTCGCTGATCGGCTTGGTCAGAAAATCGTCGGCTCCGGCCGCGAGCCCGCGCAGCCGGTCGTCGCGCTCACCGAGTGCGGTTACCATGACCACCGGGATGTGGGCGGTCTGCGGGCCCGCCTTCAGCCGGCGACAGACCTCGTAGCCGTCCATGCCGGGCATCATCACGTCGAGCAGGATGATGTCGGGGGCCTCGTCCTGCGCCAGCTTCAGACCCGTCGGCCCGTCCTTGGCGAGCAGCACCTGGTAATACTGGTGCACGAGCCTGGCCTCGAGCAGCCGCCGGTTGATATCCAGATCATCGATGACGAGGACGCGGCCAGGCATGCGGCGGGGTTATCCCAGGAAGCTCCGCACGGTCTCCATGAACTTGGTGACCGAGATCGGCTTGGCCATGTAGGCCTCGCACCCACCTTCGAGGATCTTCTCCTCGTCCCCCTTCATGGCGAAGGCGGTAATGGCGACAATCGGCACCATGCGCAGTTCCGGATCGCGCTTGAGCTGGCGCGTGATCTCGAGCCCCGAGACTCCCGGCAACTGAATGTCCATGATGATCAGATCGGGCATGTGCTGACGCACCATGGCCACCACGGTGCTGCCATCGCGCGCCTGGATCGACTGGTACCCATGGGCCATGAGCAGATCCCGAAACAGCTTCAGGTTCAGATCGTTGTCTTCGACGATCAGCACGGTCTTCGGCATAGGCTCGGGGCCAGGAACGCGGTGGCGGTGACCATAGCCTCAACCTAGTGGATGGAATCCAACACTTGGTGCCCACGTTTGACGGCGGCGATGATTTTGTCTGGATCGGCGGTCCAGGTGAAGGGTCTTGGGGAGGCGTTGGTCTCGACGAGGAAGCGGTTGATGGCGGCCTGGAGGTCGGCGATGGAGCGGAAGACACCGCGCTTCAGG
>SHWA01000099.1 GCA_009693995.1 Alphaproteobacteria bacterium
AACCGTGGCTTCCGCGACGTCCTGGAGATCCGGCGCCACGCCCGGCCCGACGCCTACAATCTGCGCCTCGAGATGGCGCCGCCCTTGGTGCCGCGCGACCTGCGCCTCGAGGTGAATGCCCGCCTCGACCACGAGGGCAACGTGCGGGTGCCGGTGGACGAGGCCGAAGTCGCCGCTGTGGTGCGGCGGCTGCGGGCCGCGGGCGTCACCTCGGTCGCGGTCGCCTTCCTGCACTCCTACGCGCGGCCCGCGGAGGAGGAGCGGGTCGCCGCCGTCATCCGCCGCGAGCACCCGGACGCCTACATCACCTGCTCGGCCGCCGTCTGCCCCGAGTTCCGCGAGTACGAACGCACCTCGACGGCGGTGGTGAATGCGGCCGTGATGCCGCTCGTCGACGCCTATCTGAACAATCTCGAGGGGCGGCTGCGCGGCCAGGGCTACGCACGCGATCTTTACATCATGCAGTCCAACGGCGGCATGATGACCGCCCCCGACATCCGCCGGTTTCCGGTCAACATCATCGAATCCGGCCCCGCCGCCGGCGTGATCGCCTCGGCAGCGATCGGTCGCGCCACGGGGCGCGGCAACCTGCTCTCCTTCGACATGGGCGGCACCACCGCCAAGGCGGCCCTGATCCATGGCGGCCAGATCGAGCTGACCACCGAGTACGAGGTCGGCGGCACCGGCCACGGCGCCCAGGGAGCCGGCGGCTATGGCGGCGGCTATCCGATCCGCCTGCCCTTCATGGACATCGTCGAGGTCGGTGCCGGCGGCGGCTCGATCGCCTGGATCGACGTCGCGGGGGCGCTCCGCGTCGGCCCGATCAGCGCGGGCGCCGAGCCGGGGCCGGTCTGCTATGGCCGTGGTGGCACCGAGCCGACCACGACCGACGCCAACCTCGCCCTCGGCCGACTGAGCGCCGACTATTTCCTGGGCGGCGACATGCGGCTCGACCCCGATGCCGTACAGCGCTCCATCGGCGAGCGCATCGCCCGCCCGCTCGGCATGACGGTCGAGCAGGCCGCCTCCGGTATCGTCGAGGTGTCGAACGCCCTCATGGTGCGTGCGCTGCGCCGGGTCTCGGTGCAGCGCGGCCGCCATCCCGGCGACTATTCCCTGGTCGCCTTCGGCGGCGCCGGGCCGCTGCACGCCTGTTCCCTCGCCGAGGACCTCGGCGTCGCCGAGGTGATCGTGCCGCCGCTCCCCGGCGTCGCCTCCGCCATCGGCCTGCTCGGGTGCGACATCCGCCACGACTACCGCCGCGCATTCTTCGGCCCGCTGGCGATGGCGGACGGCGCGGCGATGAACCGGGTGATCGCCGAGCTCGCAACGGAGGGACGCGCCGCCATGCGCCGGAGCGGCCTGGCCGAGTCCGCCATCGTCGTCACCCCGGCGGCGGAACTCCGCTATGTCGGCCAGGCCTACGAGCTCCGGGTCGAGCTGCCGGCCCTCCACCTCGATCCGAGCGGCCTCGCCGAGGCCGCGCGCCGGTTCCATGCCGAGCACCTGCGGCGGTATACCTACCAGATGCCCGAGCGCGGCATCGAGATGGTCAGCCTTCGCGTCACGGTCATCGGGCAGGTGGAGAAGCCGGCGACCGCCGCGCTGCCGACCGCGGTTCGACCGGTCGCGCCCAAGGCCTGGCGCCCGGTGCATTTCCGCGCCGCCGGGATGGTGCGCTGCCCGGTCTTCGAGCGCGGCGACCTCCGGGTCGGCGACGCGATCGTCGGCCCGGCGATCATCGAGCAGCGCGATTCCACCACCGTCGTGTCGTCCACCTGGCGAGTGACGCCGGACGGCCACGGCCACCTGATCATCACGCGCGCGAACGTTTGAGCCCGAGGGACGCCATGTCAGTTGCTGGCTTCGAAGTCGCCCCCGACGCGGACGTCGCCACCGGCGTCGATCCGGTCATGATGCAGGTGGTCAAGAACGCGCTCGATTCGGTCGCCGAGCAGATGGCGGTGACCTTGCAATACACCGCCCACTCGACCGTGATCCGCGAGATCCTCGATTTCGCCACCGCCCTGATCGACCCGGCGGGCCGCCTGATCACCCAGTCGACCGCGGCGCCGATCTTCGTCAATGCCATGGGGCCGACGCTCCGCTTCGTGATCGAGCACGCCGCCCCGATCGCGGAGTGGGAAGAGGGTGACGTCTACCTCGTGAACGACCCTTATCTCGGCGGCAGCCAGCACCTGCCGGATCTGGTGCTGTTCCGGCCGATCTTCTACCGCGGGCGGCTGGCGGGTATCGCCGGCTGCGTCGCCCACCATGTGGACGTGGGCGGCGCCGCGCCCGGCAGCTACCTGATGACGGCGACCGAGATCTACCAGGAGGGCCTGCGCATCCCGCCGGTCAAGCTGTTCAGCCGCGGCCGGCTGGTGAAAGACATCCAGAAGATGCTGTTCGCCAACATCCGCCTGCCCGAGCTGGTCTGGGGCGATCTGGAAGCGCAAATGGCGGCCATGCAGGTCGGCGAACGCGGCCTGATCGAGATCTTCGACCGTTTCGGCGCCGACACGGTCGGCGCCTGCATCGACGCGCTCCTCGACTATTCCGAGCGGCTCATGCGCCACGGTATCCGCAAGATCCCGAACGGGCGCTACCGCTTCGCCGACCGCCTCGACGACGACGGCGTCAGCGATACACCGGTCGAGATCACCCTCGAGCTGACGGTGAACGACGATTCCCTGGTCGCCGACTTCACCGGCTCCGCGCCGCAGCGCAATGCGCCGATCAATTGCAGCCTGGCGATGACCACGGCGGTCGTGCACTACGCCCTCACCGCCGCCATCGGCGCCGACGTGCCGGTGAACGACGGCTGCTTCCGCCCCGTGACCGTGGTCGCGCCGCCCGCGACCGTGATCAACGCCTCCCCGCCCGCGCCGGTGGTCGGGCGCATGGCGACCGTGCACCGCACTTGCGACGTGGTGATCGGGGCGCTCGCCCAGGCGCTGCCCGAGGACATGCCGGCAGCCTATTACGGCATGTCTACCACCACCATGCTGCACGGCATGGACGACAACGACAACCTGGCCTGGGTGCTGTTCGAAATCGGCGTCGGCGGTTGGGGCGGCGCCTTCGCGCGCGACGGCCTGGATACCACCTCGGCGCACGTCCACAACCCGGCCAACACCCCGATCGAGATGATCGAGCGGCTGCACCCGGTGGTGATCGATCGCTACGAGCTGCGCGCCGATTCCGGCGGAGCCGGGCGCCACCGCGGCGGCCTCGGCCTGATCCGCGACGTGCGGCTCACGCATGGCCGCGCCCGGTTCACGGCCCTCGCCGACCGCATGAAGTTCGGCCCCTACGGCCTCGCCGGCGGCCAGCCGGGCGGCGCCACCGAGCTGATACTGAACCCGGGCACGCCGGCCGAGCGCCGGCTGCCGAGCAAGATCAGTGGTGTCGCGCTGAAGGCGGGCGACGTGCTCAGCATCCGCACCCCCGGCGGCGGCGGCTTCGGCGCGCCGGATACGCGCGAGCGGGCGGCGGTCGCGGCCGACCTGGCGCTTGGCAAGATCAGCGCCGCGGCGGCGAAGGAGATCTACCGTTGCGATCCCGATCGGGCCGGGGAAAGTTGAGCGTTCTCGTCACCGGCGGCACCGGGTTTCTCGGCCTCAACCTGGCCGAACACCTGCTGACCCGCGGCCAGCGCGTCGTCATCCACGGCCATGTGCCACCGCCGCCCGCGGCCGTGGCCGAGTTCGCGCGCCTGCCCGGCCGTCTGGTCGTGGCGCGGGGGGACGTGGGCGACGCGGCGGGACTTGCCACCCTGATGCGGGCAGAGGGCGTCACCCGCATGGTTCACGCCGCCGCCATCACCCCGGACGCGGCGCGCGAGCGCTGCGACCCGGCCCGTATTCTGACGGTGAATGCCGTTGGCACCGTCCACGCGTTGCAAGCGGCGCGGGAGGCGAAGCTCGCGCGGGTGATCGTGATGAGTTCGGGCTCGGTCTATGGGCGGGCCGAAGTCGGTCGCGACCACCTCGACGAAGCCTTGGTGCCGGAGCCCGAGTTCATCTACGGCATCGCCAAGTTCGCCGGCGAACGGGCGGCGCTCCGCCTCGCTTCCCTGTGGGGGTTGGACCTGACGGTGATCCGGCTCGGGCCGCTGTTCGGGCGCTGGGAGTGGGCGACCGGCGTGCGCGACATGCTGAGCACCCCGACCCGCCTCGCCGAGGCGGCGCTCCGGGGCGGGGCCGCCGTGCTGCCGAGCGCGGGCGCCTTCGACTGGCTCTACACGGAAGACGCGGCGCGCGGAGTGGCTTGCATTCTCGACGCCGCCTCCGCCCCCGAAGGCGTCTACAACCTGGGCTCTGGGCGCGTCTGGCCGGTGGCCGACTGGGCGGCGCGCCTCGCCGCACAGTACCCCGCCTTCCGCTGGAGCCTGGCAACCGAGCACTCGGCGGCGACGGTCCGCTACTTCACGCCCTTCCGGCCGCCGCTCGCCACCATGCGCATGCGCCGCGACTTCGGCTTCGCCGCAGCTTGCGGCCTGGACGAAGCCTTCGCCGACTACCTGCCCTGGATCGCCGCGCACCCGCTGCCGCGCTGAGACTCGCGAGTTTCGGGGACGAAGTTTCGGGGACACAATACTTAATTCCGGCTCTCGATTCTCTGAATTAAGTATTGTGTCCCTGAATTACCCTGTATTAACCGTTCCTGTATTAACCGGTGTCCTTGTATTAACCGCTGCAACGCTGCGGCTGCCTCAGGGCAGCAGGACCGAACAACCGGTGGTGCGGCGTCCCTCCAGGTCGCGGTGGGCGCGGGCGGCATCCGCCAGTGGATAGATCTGGTTGATCTCGATTCGGACCCGGCCCGAGCGCACCATGGCGAAGAGGGAATTGGCGCTCAGCAGCAGGTCCTGGCGCGACTGGGTGTAGGTGAAGAGCGAGGCGCTGGTGACGTAGAGCGAACCGAGCGCGTTCAGCCGCGCCAGGTCGAAGGGCGGCAGCTTGCCCGAGGCGACGCCATAGGTAACCAGCACGCCGCGCGCGCGCAGGCAGGCGAGCGAGCCCTCGAAGGTGTCCCTGCCGACCGCGTCGAACACCACCGGCACACCCGCGCCGCCGGTGATATCGCGCACCCGGGCGGCGAAGTCTTCGCGCGTGTAGACGATCGGATGGTCGCAGCCGTGGCCGCGCGCGACTGCGGCCTTGGCGTCCGACCCCACGGTGCCGATCACGGTCGCGCCCCGCGCCTTGGCCCACTGGCAGGCGATCAGGCCGACGCCGCCGGCGGCGGCGTGGATCAGCACCGTCTCCCCCGCCGTCACCGGATAGGCGCGGCAGACCAGGTACTCGGCGGTCATGCCCTTGAGCATGATCGCCGCCGCGGTCCGGTCGTCGATGGCGGCGGGCAGCACCACCAGGCGGCCGGCCGGCAGAACCCGCGCCGTGGCATAGGCGCCGAGCGGATAGCCGGCATAGGCGACCCGGTCGCCGACGGCCACGGTATCGACGCCAGCGCCTATGCCCACGACCACGCCCGCGCCTTCCATGCCGATCACGCTCGGAAAATCGGTCAAGGGATAGCGCCCCAGGCGGTGATTGATGTCGATGAAGTTGAGGCCGATCGCGGCGTGCCGGACCAAGGCCTCGCCGGGGCCGGGGGCGGGGACGGCGACCGCCTCGTAACGCAGCTCCTCCGGCCCGCCATGACGGTGGATGCGGATCGCCCGCTCGGTCATCGCCGGCGCCCCCGAGAATCAGCGCGGCGAGCCACCGGCCGTGGCCCGCTGCACTTTTTCGATCAGGAATCGATCAGCGCTTGGGCCAGATCGGCTGCGCCTGGGCGGCCGTCGGCGGGAAGACCGCCTTCGGTTCGCCACCCTGCCACTGGATGGTGTAGAGGCTGGCGCCGACGCGGCGCCCCTTGTCGTCGAACTTCAGTCGGCCGCCGGCATAGAGCTTGGCCACGCCGTCGGTGGTGTCGATCTCGCGCAGCGCCTGGGCGACCTTCATCTTGTCGGCGGAGCCGGCCTTCTCGATCGCCATCTTGAAGACCAGCATGTCGGCGTAGGTGGAGATGCTGTCCTGGGTCATCCAGGGCTCGCCGGTCTTCTGCTTGAAGCGGTTGATCAGCTCCTCCTGGCCCTTCACGCCCCAGTTGGCGATGGTGAACATGAAGCCCTCGAGCAGATCCTTGCCGACGAGGTTGAGGATCTCGGGCGTGCCGAACTGGGCGCCGTTGCCAATGAGCGGCAAGCGGCCGCGGTCGAGGTTGAACTCCTTGAGCTTCTCGAGCACCGCCTTCACGTCCGGCGTCGCCGTCGGATAGACGAACAGCATGTCGGGGCGGGTCGAGCGCACGCGTTGTACCGGCGGGGTGGCGTCGGCGAGCGGCGGGGTGAAGATCTCGTCAACCACCACCTCGATCCCCTTGGCCTTCAACAGCTCGTCGCGGAGCGGCTTCAGGAAGCCGGTCGGCGCGGCGGTGTTGTCGGCCAGAAACCCGCTCTTCTTGGGCGTCTCGCCGGTCGCGCTCTTGGCCAGTTCCAGCACCATGTCGAGGGTCATCCCCGCCATCGCGCCCGCGGTCGCCGAGGTCTGGAATACGTTCTTGAAGCCGCGGCCGGTGATGGTATCGGCGAAGGAGAGAGTGAGCCAGGGCACATCCGCGCGCTCGGTCACCTCGGTGATGGCGAGCGTGAAGGAACTGAGCCAGGCGCCGGTGCCGCCGGTCAGGTTGGGGTTGTCCGCCAGCACGCGCTGGGCCGCGTTCTTGGCCTTTTCAGCGGTATCGCCGGCGTCGGCGACGATCAGGCGGATCTTGGCATTGCCGCCCGGCAGCTTGACGCCGCCGGCGGCATTGATGTCCTCGACCGCCAGGTCCGCGCCCTTCTTCATCAGATCACCCTGGCGCGCCCAACCGCCCGAAAGCGGGGCAATCAGCGTAAGCAGGATGTCGTTGGCCTGGGCGCGCGCGGCCTCGGGCGAGAGCGTCAGGGTGAGCGCGATCGACAGGGCCGCCGTGGCGGCACCTTGCAGAAGTCTGCGACGCGTTGGCATCTCGGTTTCCTCCCTTCGACAATATTGTGGCCACCAGTCTACCCCGAAACCGATCCCCAAGGCACGCCCGGCGCAGGCCGCTACATGCCGAGATAGGCCTTCTTGACCCGGGCATCCGATAGCAGCGTCTCGTACGAGCCGTGCAGCGCCACCCGGCCGGTATCGAGCAGATAGCCGCGATCGCAGGATTCGAGCGCTTCCGCCACGCGCTGCTCGACCAGGAGAATAGTCAGCCCGTCCTCCTTGTGCACCGCGCGGATGCGCTCGAAGATCGCGTCGGTAATGGTCGGCGCCAGGCCCATGGAGGGCTCATCCAGCATCAGCAGGTGGGGAGATCCGGCGAGACCGCGGGCGATCGCCAGCATCTGCTGCTCGCCACCCGAAAGGGTACCGGCGAGCTGGTCGCGGCGCTCGTCGAGGACTGGGAAGAGTTCCATGATGCGCTTGCGGTTGCGGACCCAGTCGCGGCGACCGGCGGCCACGTAGGCCCCCATCTGCAGGTTGTCATCGACGGAGAGCGTCTTGAACACCTGGCGGCCCTCGGGCACGTGGGCCATGCCGAGATGCGCCCGCGCTGCCGCGGGCAGGGCCAGCAGGTCCTGGCCGCGGTAGGAGATACGCCCGGCGACTGGCGCGACCGTGCCGGAAATGGTCTTGAACAGCGTCGTCTTGCCGGCGCCGTTGGGGCCGACGATGGTGACGAACTCGCCCTCGCTCACCTCGAGGTCGACCTCGACCAGCGCTTTCAGGCCGCCATAGGCGACGCTCAGCCCCTCAATCCGCAGCACGGTTCATCCACTTCTTGCCGAGATAGGCCTCGATCACGTTCGGCAGCCGCGTCACCTCGGCCGGCGTGCCCTCGGCGATCACCCGGCCATGATCGAGGACGACGATGCGGTCCGCGAGCCGCACCATGGCGTGCATGGTGTGCTCGATGATGACGATAGTGGTGCCGTCGGTGCGCAGGCGCTGCACCACCGCCAGCAGGTCCTCGACCTCGTCGTGACCGAGGCCGGCGAGGGGCTCGTCCATCAGGATCAGCTCAGGCTTGGGCGCGAGCGCCCGGGCCAGCTCCATGAGGCGCAGCTGCTTGGTGGTCAGCCCGCCGGCGATCAGTTCGGCCTGGTCGGCCATGCCGACCCGGCCGAGCGCCGCGCGCGCCAGGGCGACCGCCTCGGCATCAGTACCGGCGCCGACAAAGGCCCCGACCACCACGTTGTCGAGCACGCTCATGCGCGCAAACGCCCGCACCACCTGGAACGTGCGCCCGACGCCGAGGCGGCACACCTGGTTCGGCCGCAGGCCCAACAGGTCCCGGCCCTTGAACCGCATGCGCCCCTGGGTCGGCGGCATGAAGCCGTTGAGCACGTTGAAGAGCGTGGTCTTGCCGGCGCCGTTCGGGCCGATGATGCCGAGAATCATGCCCTGCCGCGCGGTCAGAGAGGCGTCGCTGAGCGCCTGCAACCCGCCAAAGTGGCGCGATAGTCCCTCGACCTCCAGGATCGCCGGCCCGAAGGCGATCGGACGCACCGGCGGGGCGGCGGCCACCTCCGCCGTTGCCGCGGCCGGCGAGCCAAGGGCGGCGGCCGGCGGCGGCGGCCGGCGCCCCCCCGCCAGCAGGCGATCGCGCAGCTTCCAGTAGAGCCCCTCGGGCGCCAGCGCGATCACCAGGATCACCGCCGAGCCGAACGTCACGCCCTGGATGCCGGGGATGATGTGGCCAAGCTCGCCATGCAGAATTTCGGCCACCGGGATCAGGATGGAGGCGCCGATCAGCGGACCCCAAAGGGTCGCCGGCCCGCCGAACAAGGTCACGATCAGCGCCTGCGCCGAGGTCAGCATGCCGAACACTGCCGCCGGCGTCACCACCAACAGGATCTGCGCGTAGAGCGCCCCGGCCGCGCCGCCGATCGCGCCCGAGACCATGATCGCGCGCATCTTCCAGCGCCAAGTATCGATGCCGGCCGCCTCGGCGGCCAGCTCGTTCTGCTTGATGGCCAGCAGCGACATGCCGAAGCGCGATCGCTCGATCACGGCGGAGACCAGCATCGCCGCCGACAGTAGCACGAGCGCGATGGCGCCATAGGCACGCTGGTCGGTGAATTGCATGTGCCAGATGGCATCCTGCCGCTTGAGCGGGATCGACACCTCCTGGTAGCCCAGCCACTCGAATACGTAGAGGAAGGCGAGCGGGTAGGCCAACATGGCGAGGGCGAAATAGACTCCGTGCAGGCGAAACGTCGGCCAGCCGATGACCGCGCCGGCGAGCGCCCCCACCACCATGGCGGCCGGGATGCCGATCCAGAACGTCACGTCGAAATGGATCAGCAGCAGCGTCGCGGTATAGGCACCGAGCCCGAAGAACGAGGCGTGGCCGAAGGAGACCAGGCCCGAGTAGCCGCTCAACACGTTCCACGAGGTGCCGAGCAGCGCCCACACCAGCACCAGGGTCATCATCAGCTGGTAGTAGCTGTTGGTGATCAGCGCGCTGATGATCAGATAGGTGACGGCGAAGGCGGCGATCGCCAGCACCGAGCGCAACAGTTCGCCCGCGCGCAGCATCCCTCAGGTCCGCTCGGCGCTGCGGCCGAACAGTCCGTGCGGTCGGAACATGACGACGATCAGGAACACGACGAAGATCGCGGTGTTCTGGAGCTGGATCGGCAGCACCATGGTGGACACCTGTTGCACCACGCCGATGACGAACCCGCCGAGGAAGGCGCCGGCCACGCTACCGATGCCGCCGAGCACCACCCCGGCGTACATGATGATGACGAAATCGATCCCGACATAGGGCTGGAACGGGTAGTAGGTCGCCACCAGCCCACCGGCCACCGCGGTGATGCCGGTGCCGATGGCGAAGGCGAGGCGGTGCGCCCGATCGACGTCGATCCCCATGTAGCTCGCCGCCTCGGGGTTGTCGGCGGCGGCCAGCAGCGACTTGCCGAGCGAGGATCGCGCCATGAACTGGAACAGACCGACGGCCACCAGGATCGACACCAGGGCCGAATAGGCGCGCGCCTGATTGATGAAAATCTCGACATAATCGCCGAGCAGTGGACCGATCAACCAGGCGGTGGAACTGAGCGGCGTGCGTATCACCTGAGGCACCGAGCCGAACAGGATCAGCCCGCCGTTCGCCAGCACCAGCGAGAGGCCGAGGGTGAGGATGAGCTGGGCATAATGGCCCTCGGCCTCGGCGCCGATGACGTTCACGCCGGTGACCCTGCCGACCAGGTACTGGTGCAGCAGATAGCCGAACACGAAGAGCACCGGGCCGGCCAGCAAAGCGGCCAGGAACGGCCCGTAGATCGGGCCGAGAAAGGCCACCAGCCCGAATCCGGTCACCAGATAGAAGGCGAAGTACATGCCGAGCATCAGGAACTCGCCCTGGGCGAAGTTGATCACCCGCATGATGCCGAAGATCAGGCTGAGGCCGCAGCACATCAGGCCGTAGATGCAGCCGACCAGGATGCCGGCGACCGCCGCCTGGAAGAACGACTCGACGATGATGGCAAGGTCCGACACTCGCGCCCGCTTCACCCCCCGCGGCGCCGGTGTTCTCGCACCCGGTTGCCGCCGCCTACCTATAGCAGCCGGCGCGGCGCCGACCAAGCCGCCAGGCGCCGGGCCGCAGCAGCAGCCGGCCGACCATGACCTGACTGTGTGCTAACTAGGGTCTGTACCCAATTGACCTGACGGTTCCGCTGTGATTCAAGCTGCCCAGGAGGGCACGAATCATGGCGGACAATTTCTGGCTTGATGATGCGCAATGGGTGGCGATCGAGCCGCATCTTCCTCTGGTCCACACTGGTCCGGTGCGCAAAGACGATCGCCGCGTCATCAGCGGCGTCATCCATCGCTTGCGCGAGGGCTGTCGGTGGCGGGCGCTTCCCGACGAGTACGGGCCATATACGACCGTCTTCA
>SHWA01000100.1 GCA_009693995.1 Alphaproteobacteria bacterium
GGTTGGGATCGTGCTGGGGACGCTGTTGCGCGCCCGATTGTCGCAGACCCTGTTCCAGCGGGTGATCCTGGGAGTGTTGATGGTGGCGGGGCTGAATCTGATCTGGAAGGGGCTGCGCTAGCCGCGGCTTCGTCCAGCAGCCACTGCCGGAACGCGGCGGCGGCGGGACGGGGCGCCGGCGTGACAAGTGTCACGACGTAATAGGCGGAGGCCCCGACCAGCGACAGATCGAAGGGACGCACCAGGCGCCCCGAGGCCAGGTCATCGGCGCACAGCGCGTCGCGGCCGAGCGCGACACCGTGCCCCTGGATCGCCGCCTGCACCATCAGTGCCGCGTCGTTGAAGGTCGATCCGCGGTCGGCATCGATGCCAGCGACGCCGGCAGCCTTGAGCCACTCCCGCCAGGTCGGATGGTAGGAGGCCGTGTGCACCGGATGGTCGTCGTGCAGCAGGGTGTGGTGGCGGAGATCGGCGGGGGTGGCCAGTGGCACCTCTCCGGCGAGCAGCGCCGGGCTGCACACCGGGAATACCGACTCGCCCCGCAGGAAATCGGCCCGCAGGCCGGGGTAGCGGCCGTGGCCGTAGCGGATGGCGAGATCGGCCTCGCCCGCCACCAGATCGGCGACTTGCTCGGCCGCCGTGATCGTCACGTCGATCCCGGGATTGCGCGCCCGAAAGCGGCTGAGCCGCGGCAGCAGCCACTTGGCGGCAAATGAGGGCAGCACGCTGACCCGGACCGGCGCGGTGCGCTCGTGGTCGACCAGGCGGCGCGTGGCCTGGTCCAGGAGATCGAAGGCCTCGCGCACGGTCGGCAGATAGGCCTGCCCCGCGTCGGTGAGGCGTACCGCCCGGTTCAGGCGGCGGAAGAGAGGGACGCCGAGGTGGGATTCCAGCGCCTTTATCTGGTGGCTGACGGCGGCTTGGGTGACGAACAGCTCCGCCGCGGCCTTGGTGAAGGAGAGATGCCGCGCGGCGGCCTCGAAGGCGCGGATGGCACCGAGCGGCGGAAGGCGCCGAAACATGGATTTCACATTAGTAATTCTTACTCTAAGTCCAAAATATCATCATTTGTGCGCTTGCGCAATCGGCACCATCTTTCCGGCATATAATGCCTCTATGAAGGCCCATCTCAGGTGACTTATCAGGGGAAAGAACGATGGCCTTCGCGTCAGATTTTCTCATGTGTAATCGGAGCCCGGTTTCTGTCGGTGCAGACCGCGCGGGGTGGTTGATGCGGCACATCCTGATGCTCTCCGCCTGGGCCGACCGGGCGCGGCAGCGCCGCGCGCTCCTCGCGCTCGATGCGCGCGCCCTCCGCGACCTCGGGCTGTCCTCCGCCGACGTCGCCGGAGAGGCCGCCAAGCCCTTCTGGCGCGGTTGAGGATCAGGCGCCGAGGCCGGTCAGGTAGGACGCGATGCCAGTTTGCCGGCGAGATCGGTGCCGATGGCGGCGTTGAAGACGGCGCGGAGGTCGCGGTGGCCGGCGAGCAGGCGGGTGAGGTCCTGCTGCCGCCAGGCGACAAAACGGGTGCCCGCGCCGGCCAGCACGTCGGCGGAAGCCGCCGTGCCCCAGCCGCCGGAGCGGATCAGGCGCCGGAACTGGCCCCGGTTCAGCGACTGGAACACGGTTCGGTAGAGCGCTTCCTCCTCGGGGGAGGGGGGCAGGAGCCGACGCTCGTAGATCAGCACGGCGCTGTGCACCGCGTTGATGGCGGCGAACAGCGAGTGCCAGCCGATCACCGGCCAGACCGGCCCGCGCGGTCTGCCGAAGTTGAAGGTGATGATGCCGATGCTGGCGCCGATCGCCATCAGCCGCAGCCGGAGGATGTCCTTGACCAGGAAGGCGAGTGCGATCACGGCATGGCCGGCATGGCCGATCGCCTCGAGGGCGACCACGGGCAGCCTCCGTCGCTGGACCTGGGGTGAGGGTGGATCAGGCCGCGGGCTCGGGCGGCCCCTTCAGCTCGAGCGTGTTGCCGTCGGGGTCGGTCAGATAGATCGACTGCCCGTAGCCGTCGGCACCGTAGCGGCGGGCCGGCTCGCCGACGGCCACGCCCTGCGCCACGATTCCGGCCCGCAAGCGGGCGAGGTCGGCAACATCCACCCTGAGGGCGAAGTGGTCCATGTTGTGCCCGCCCGCCGCCACCGCCCCGCCGCCGCGACGGCCCAACTCGGAGTCGACCAGCACGAGGTCGATCAGCGAGCTTCCGGCGCGCAGCTGGATCAGTCCGAGCTCGGAGCGGTGGCGCTCGATGCGGCAGCCGAGAATGTCGCGGTAGAACTTGAGCGCCCGCTCGGCGTCCGCCACGCGCAGCACGACGTGATCGAGGCCGAGGATGGGAACCGGTAAGGTCATGGCAATGCCTCGCCTAGTCGGGCGGACCTCAATAGAGCTTGGTCCGATAGTTCTCCTGGATGAACGCCTCGTTCTCCTCGGCGGAACGGGCGATGCCGGAATGGTCCTTAAAGACCCGCCCGGCGGTCGGGTAGCGGTCGCGCTGGACGCGATAGTCGCCGGACCAGAGGCGCGAACGCTTGAGCGCCTTGGCGCAGTGCAGGAACGCCTCCTCGACGGTGACCAGGAGGCCGGTTGCCGGCGCCTTGCCATCGACCGCCGAGGCGGCGAGGAGCGTCGGGTCGTCCACGATCCGGCCGCGGCCGTTGATGCGCAGCGTCTCCTCGACCCCTGGCACCAGGAACAGCAGGCCGACGGCCGGGTTGTCGACCACGTTGGTGAGCGAATCGAGCCGGTTGTTGCCGCGCCGGTCGGGGATCAGAAGCGTGCGGTCGTCGAGTACGCAGACGAAGCCCGGCGCATCGCCGCGCGGTGACACGTCGGCCTTTCCGTGCCGGTCGCAGGTGCCGAGGCAGAGGAACGGCGAGAGCGCGATGAAGTCGCGGCAGTGCCGGTCGAGCGCTCGCAGCACCTTGCGCGTCGCGATCTCGGTCACCTCGGGATAGTGGCCACGCAGCGCCGCTTCGCTGGCGAGGTCGTGGCCGATGTCGTCGGGTGTCATGGGTTCCTCCGAGCCTTCGATTGCACCGCGATGGTAGCGCAATCGCGCGCCCCCGTCACAGTCGCCGGCGGTCACGGGTGAGATCGTACCACTGCATCACCCAGACGCTGCCCAGCACCAGGATGCCACCCAGGAACTGTACCGGCGTCAGCGTCTCGCCGAACCAGGCATAGGCGGCGAGGATGCTGATCACCGGCTGCACATTCAGCGCCATCCCGACCCGGAGCGGCCCGACCCGCGGGATGGCGAGGTAATAGAGCAGCATGCCGACCGACTGGCAGAATGCGACTCCGAGCGTACCCACCCAACCGAGCGGCGTGACCGGCAGGACCGGCCGGCCCACGCCGACCAGGAGCACCAGAAGCAGGACCGCGGCCACGCTGCCCATGTGCAGCATGAGCACCACCGGATCGCGCCCGGGGAGCGCCTCATTCAGCCAGACGGCGTTGGTCGCGACCGCGACCGCGGCGGCGAGCGCCAGGGCGACACCCCGGCCATCGATCTCGGCCAGCGACACCTGCAGCATGAGCAGGAGGCCGGCGAAGGCGGCGATGATGGTGCCGAGCCGGACGGCGCCGACGCGCCCGCGTCCCACCAGTGCCAGCTCGAGCGCGATGATCGACGGAAACGTGTAGAAGAGCAGGTTGGTCAATGCGACCGAGATGAACTCGACCGCGCCAATGATGCCGTAGAAGACGATCGCGAGCAGCCCGCCGAGCCCGACCGTGTGCCACCGTTCGCGCGCCGTGAGCCCGATCGGCACGCGGCACCAGAGGACATAGGCGCCGAGGCCGACCACCCACACCCAGGCGCGGATGGTGGCAACCGTCAGGCTGTTGCTGCCGCCTTCGTAGGCGAAGCGGGCGAGGGGGATCGCGAGGCCCATCAGCGCGGCCGCCGCCAGGGCCATCAGGATGGCGACCCAGGCCTCGCTGTTACCCCGTGGATCGGGCGCCAGCGGCGGCGTCCGCTTAGAACACGCTGCCGGCCTTGCGCCGGCGCAGGACCGTGCCGGCGCGGGCGCCCGTCAGCACCCCGTCACAGAGCGTCGCCACGCCGTTCACCAGCACATGGCGCATGCCCCGCGCGAGCTGGTTCGGCGCGAAAGTAGTGCCGCGCTCGCCAAACGTGGCTGGGTCGAAGATCGCAATGTCGGCGGCGGCACCGACCGCGAGAGTGCCGCGCCCGCTCAGCCCAAAAATTGTCGCCGGCAGCCCGGTCAGCCGGTGAATCGCCTCATGGGGCGTAAGCACCTGCCGCTCGCGCACCATGAATCGCCAGAACCAGGCCGCCCAGGTATAGGCGCCGTGGAACACGCTGCCGGCGAGCGGCCCGTCGGTGGCGAGTGCGGTCGCATCCGACGCCGGCATGCAGAGCGGGTGGCGGAACACCGTCTCCTGCTGTTCCTCGGTGTAGCTGTGGATGATCACCATCAGGCTGGGCAGGTCATTGATAATGCCGAGCAGCAGGTCATAGGCGGCGTCCAACGGGTGCTGGCCGCGCGCGGCGCCAATCTCGGCGAGGGTGCGCCGCGCGTACTCGGGATAGCGCGGGTTGTCCAGCAGCACCACCCGGCCGAAGTCACCGGTGCCGGAGACGATCGAGCTGTGGGTCTTCATGCGGGCGCGGGTGCCGGGGTCGCGGAGTCGGGCCGCCAGCGCCCCTCGGCCGCCATCATAGGCCCAGGGCGGGATCACGGTGTGCAGGTAGGTGGTGCCGTAGAGGCGCGTGTGCATGTCGAAGGCGACCCGGTCGCCCCGGGCGCGGGCGGTATCGACCAGGGCCATGCATTCTTCCGTGTCCGCTACCCCGCGCCGCGGCGCCAGGTGGGAGATCTGGAGCTGCACGTCCGCGTTCGCGGCGGTGCGGATCGCCTCGCCGACCGCCGCGACGGCGCCGGCGTCGCGCTTCCGGGTGTGGGTTGCGTAGATGCCGCCGGCGCGTCCGATGTCGCGGCAAAGCTCAGTCAGCTCGTCCTCGCCCGCCGCGGACTCCGCCGGATATTCGAGCCCGGTGGAGAGGCCGATGGCGCCCGCCTCCAGGCACTCGGCGATCAGGCGCCGCATGCGCCCGCGCTCCTCCGGCGTCGCCGCGCGGTCGGCCATGCCCATCACCGAGAGGCGCACCTGGCCGTTCGGCACCAGGCTCACCACGTTGACCGCTGGCCGGGCCGCCTCGAGGCGCGCGAAGTATTCCGCCGTCGTGCGCCAGGTGATCGGCACCGCATCGCTCACGCCATAGATGTTGCTTTCGGCGAGCGCGGGGTCGGCGAGGGGGAAGCAGCCGAAGCCGCAGTTGCCGACCACCTCGAGCGTCACGCCTTGGTGCACGGAGCTCATCGCCCGCGGGTCTACCAGGAGCGTGTAGTCGGAGTGGCTGTGCACGTCGATGAAGCCGGGCGCGACATGGAGGCCGCGCGCATCGATTGCCGGCACCTCCGGCACCCTGACCCCGCCGACGGCCGCGATCCGCCCGGCCGCGATCGCCACGTCAGCGGCAACCGGTGGCCGGCCGGTCCCGTCGAAGACCGTGCCGCCCCGAATCACAAGGTCGAGGGTCATGGCGGTCAGTCCGCTGCCGCTGCTGTCCCGGCGCGACGGCGGCGGGTCGCCGCTTCGTCCACCGTCAGGCTTACGGGGTCGATGACCACGCCGTAGGCGGCCGCCGCGTGGGCGAGGGTGACTTTCTCGTCGAGCACGTCCTCGAGCACGCGGCCCGGCTCGCGCCGGAAAGGGTCGCCGAAGCCGCCGCCGCCGGCGGCGTGGTGCAGAAACACGTCGCCCTTGCGCAAGATGAACCCTTCCATCGGCATGGTCGGCAGCGCGCGGTCCACGCCGCCCCGAATCAGATGGTTGACCGACGGCGATCCCGAGCCCCCACCCGCCAGTCCGTAAGGCGGATGGTCGCGGCGGTCGGCGCGCACGGTGAACAGCGCCTCCGCCGCCAGGATATGGAACTCGCGGTCGAAGGCGAGGCCGCCCCGGAACCGGCCGGGCCCGCCGGTGTCCGGCACCAGCCCGTAGCGCGCGATCTTGAGCGGCAATTCCGCCTCGATCAGCTCGACCGGCTGGTTGGAGAGGTTGGCTGCCGGGTTGGACACGCCTTCGAGCCCGTCACGGCCGGCGCGCGCGCCCCAACTGCCGACCATCACCTCGGTCAGCACGAAGGGCCGCCCCCGCTCGGTGCCGCCGATGGAGAACAGCGACGGGCCGCCCTCGCCGGCCGCCATTACCTTCTCCGGGATCACCTGGGCGAGGGCGCCCATGATCGCATCGAACACCCGGTAGGCGATGACACCGCGCGCGCCGCAGGCAGCCGGGAAAAGGGGATTGACCAGGGTGCCGGCCGGCGCGGTGACCGTCACGGGTCGCATATAGCCTTCGCAATTCGGGATCGCCCGGCTCGCAATCGACCGGATGGCGCAGTAGCAGGCCGAGTTCACCATCGCGATCGGGCAGTTGATCCCGGCCGGGATCTGCCCGGCGCTGCCGGTGAAATCGATGCCGACGGAATCTCCCGAGACCGTGACCGTGACGGCGATCGCAAGCGGGGTCGGTGTCTCGCCGACGCCGTCGATATAGTCGGTGAAGCGGTAGACGCCGTCGGGGACCGCCGCGATCTCGGCGCGCATGATCCGCTCGGCATGGTCGTGGAGCGCATCGAAATAGCCGGCAAGGGCCTCGGCGCCATAACGCGCGACCAGTTGGACGAGGCCGCGCTCGGCCACCGCGCAGGCGGCAAGCTGCGCCCGCAGGTCGCCCAGCACCTGCACCGGGGTGCGCGTGTTGGCCGCGATGATGCGCAACACCGTGGTGCACTCGCGGCCGCCTTCGTAAAGCTTCACCAGCGGCAGGCGCAGGCCTTCCTGGTGGATCTCGGTCGCGTGAATCGCGACGCTGCCGGGGGTGAGGCCGCCCACGTCGCTGTGATGGGCCATGGTGGCGGCAAAGCCTTCCAGCCGGCCGCCGATGAAGATCGGCTTGATGATGTAGATGTCGGGCAGGTGCTGCCCGCCCGAACCATAAGGGTCGTTGGCGATCAGCACGTCCCCGGCCCCGAGGTCGGTGCCGAAGTCGCGGCGCACGCAGCGCATGATGTCGGGAAAGGCGCCGAGCTGCACGGCGAGCGTCAACCCTTGCGCCACCACCCGTCCCTCGCGATCGCAGAGCGCGGTCGAATAATCCATGGTGTCGCGCACCACGGGCGAATAGGCGGTGCGCATGATCACCAGCGCCATCTCGTCGGCGACCGAGGCGAGGGCGTTCTGGATCACTTCGAACGTGATCGGATCGATCGCCAGGCTCATGCCGAACCACCAACGCTGATGTCGATATTGCCGTCTCCGTCGAGGCGCGCCGTCGCCCCCGGTGGGACGACGCAGGTGGCGTCATATTCCTCGATGATCAGCGGGCCTTCAAGCACACGCCCGGCGAGGGCCACACGCGGCAAGACGGTGGTCTCGCGCGCACCAAGGCCGTCGCCGAAATAGACCAGTCTGGACGCCGGTTCCCGCGGTTCGCCGCTTTGGGTCTGGCGCGGCGTGGGCCGCTCTCCGCGCGTGGCCCGTGCCAAGGCGCGAATGCTGACCAAGTCCACAGAATCGCTGTCGGAGCGATGGCCGTAGGTGCGCTCGTGCTCATCGCCGAACCGTCGCGCCATGGCGGCCAGATCGATGGCACCGGATGGCACTGGGACTGCGATCTCATAGGCCTGTCCCGAATAGCGCATGTCGGCCGCGCGGGCGACGGCGACGGCGGCCGGATCCAGGCCTTCGGCCACCAGCGCCTGGCGCGCCTCCTGCTCGAGCCGGGCATAGGCCGCGGCGATGTCGCTTGCCTCCAGGCTGCCGACCCGCCCGAACACCGTCTGCACGAATTCGTGCTCGGGATCGGAGAGGAGCAGCCCGAGGGCGCTGAAGACGCCCGGCGCCAGCGGGACCAGAACCCGCGCGATCTGCAACGCGCGGGCGATCTCGACCGCGACCACCGGCCCGTTGCCGCCGAACGCGATCAGCACGAAATCGCGCGGGTCGCGGCCCCGATAGGTGGTGACCGCCTTGACCGCCCGCGTCATGGTGGCGGCGGCGATCTGGTAGACGCCATGGGCGGCCTCGAGGAGCGGCTTGCCGAGCGGCACCGCGACGTGCCGTTGCAGCGCCTCCGCCGCCCGGTCCCGGTCGATGGCCAGGGCGCCGCCGACCAGATAGCCGGGATTCAGATAGCCGAGCACGAGCAGGGCGTCGGTCAGGGTCGGCTGCTCGCCACCGAGGCCGTAGCAGACCGGGCCCGGCGCGGCGCCGGCGCTCTCCGGACCGACTTTGGGCACGCCGTTGGCATCGACCTTGATCAGACTGCCACCGCCAGCGCCGATTTCGGAAACATCGATGAACGGCAGCTTGATCGGGTAGCCGCCGCCTTTCACCAGCCGGCTCGACAGGTTGATGCCTGCGCCGACTTCGTACTCGGTGGTTTTGGCCGGCTCGCCGCCTTCGATGATCGCCGCCTTGGCGGTGGTGCCGCCCATGTCGAAGGAGATCGCATTGGCGAGGCCGGCCTGACGCGCGACCCTGGCGGCGGCAATCACCCCGGCGGCCGGGCCCGATTCGACGATCGCCGCCGGCCGCACCATGGCGGCCAGCGCACTCATGACCCCGCCGCCGGAGTGCATGATCGAAAGCGGCGCAGCGACGCCGGCCGCCGCGAGCGCGCTCTCCAAGCGACTCAGGTAGTGATGGACGATCGGGCCGACATAGGCGTTGACCACGGCGGTCGAGGCGCGCTCGTACTCCCGAATCTCGGGCAGGATGTCGCTCGACGCCGTGATGAACACGCCGGCGTCCAGTTCAGCGCGCAGGATCTCCGCCACCCGCTGCTCGTGAGCGCCGTTCATGTAGGCATGCAGGAAGCAGATCGCGACCGCCTGGATCCCGGTCTGGCGCAGCTTGGTTGCGATGCCACGAACCGCGGCCTCATCCAGGGGCTGCCAGACTTCGCCGCGCGGCCCGAGGCGCTCGGGCACCTCGAACACGAACCGGCGCGGCGCGAGCGGGCGCGGCTTCTCGTATTGCAGGTCGTACATCACCGGAATGCGCAGCCGCCGCATTTCCAGTACGTCGCGGAATCCCTGAGTCGTCAAAAGGGCGGTGCGCGCGCCCTTGTGCTCCAGGATGGTATTGGTCGCAACCGTGGTCGCGTGCACCACCAGCTCGATCGCGGCGGGTTGCTCGCCAATCCGGCGGAGCAGGGTGGTGATGCCCGCGACGATGGCGCAGCTATAGTCGTCGGGCGTCGAGGACACCTTGCAGGTGTGGACGTTGTCCCGGCCGTCCAGGAACACGATATCGGTGAAGGTGCCGCCGATATCGACGCCGCAGCGGATGCGGGAGGGGGCGGAGTCTCGGCTCAACGGGGCGATCCTCGGTGCGAGTGGTGCGCTCGCACTCTACGTCCGAATCGCCTGGCAGCAACCGGGCCGTGGTTGTCAGCCGATATTCGCCGCTGGCTCACGCTGGCGCGTCAGCGCCGCCTGCGAACCCGGGTCGGCGCGGACCACGAAGCAATTGACGTTGCGTTCCTTCAGCGCGGCACAGAGCCGCTCCGCATCCGCGCGCGACGGCAGGGGTTCGGTCCGCAGCCGGAAAATGGCTGCCCCGGTGCCTGCTTCGACGCGGTAGATGCCCGGCGCGTAGGTGGCAAAATCCGCCGGCAGTCGCCCGGCGATCGACTGCCAGTGGCGCTGGGCATTGGCCTCGCTATCGAGGGCGCCGAACTGAACCTGGAACCGCGCGTCTACGTTCCGCGCGCCGTTGGCAGCCGGGGCGATGGCGGTGACCTTCGGGGCATCGGGCTGGGCGGAACTCGGCTGGGTCTCTACTGAGCGCCGCAGCGGGGGTTGCTTGAGTTGAAACAGCAGCCCGCTGGTGGCGGCGTTGATCGTGGCCCCAGTCGTCGTGGCGGCCTGATCTGCCGATGGCGGCGGCGGTGAAGGTATGACGGCGGCCATGGCCGGCATGGGTGGACTCGCGGCGGCAGCCTTCATGGCATCCCGGTCTGCGACCAGCGTTTCGGCGAGGGCGAGGCTCTGCCGGTTGATCTCCGTCGCTGCCGGTTCGCCGGCGACCTGGCGCATCAGTTGCAGGCCCTCTTGGCCGCGGCCCGCGAGGATCAGGGAGAGCGCGAAATTGCCGCGCAGCGTCAAGTCCCCGGGGCGGATGCGAAGGCCGGCGCGGTAATAGGCTTGCGCATGCTCGTGCTCGCCAAGCCGGTCGTGGGCAACCCCGAGCGCGCTGTAAAGCCGCGTGTCCTGATCGTTGAGCGCCAGGGCAGCCTGTAGAATATCCCGCGCGCGCGCGGCGTCGTTGAGCACGATCAGCGCGCTGGCTAGGCCACGCATGCCATCGATGTTGCGCGGCTCCACACGCAGCAGGGCATCATAGATCGAGGCTGCCTCCCGGTACTCGCCGATCTGCCGCAGGCTGTCGCCCAGGCGAAGCAAGACGATGGGATTGCGTGGTTCCTGGAGGAGCGCCGCCCGGTAGGCGGTCGCTGCCGTCGCGGTATCGCCGTTGTCACGCAAACGGTCGCCGACCCGGACAATCTGCTGTGGGGCGACCGTGATCGCGGAATGGACCGGGCCACGAGCCGGGGACATGCCGCCGCATCCAGCCGGCGCGGCAACCGCGATCAGGAGCGCGATCGCTCGGAAGTGTAGGCTATGGCTTCTCTGCAACACGATGCCCCAATTCGCCTGGCAGAGAACTGAGAAGAACAGCCTGCGGCAGCACCGTAAACATAACATTAATGTTATCTGGGCTCTTATTTCT
>SHWA01000101.1 GCA_009693995.1 Alphaproteobacteria bacterium
ATAATAAGACCCGCTCAGTTGCGTCTCCTTGCCGCCGAGGCGCGCCAGCAGCGCGGCCTCGGCGTTCGCCTCGACCGCCTGCTCGTCGATCAGCTTCCAGTCGGCGACCCCGGCGTAGGTCTCCGCGTTCAGCCGCGCGACCGCCTCGGCGCCGGTCCCGTCCACCAGGCCGACCTTGTAGATCTCCTTGGTCACCCCGACCGCGGCGCCCCACGCTCCGAGCGCCTTGCTGGTGGCGACATAGAGCGTCGGCACGGGCGTGGGCCTACCCCTGCCCCGCCCGCAGGCGGGCGGTCGCCGCGGCATCCAGCCGACCGGCCGGGTCCACCACCACGCGGTAATGTTCGCGCACGTACGCGGGCGAGAGCTTGCCGTCGGCGACGTCGGCGGCGACTCGCTCAGGCGCGCGCGTTAGGGGCTCGCCGAAGCCGGCGGCGCCGGGGGTGACGTAGCGCACGGTCTGGCCGGGGCGGATCATCGCCGTCGACATGGCCGGCAGCTTGCGCTCGGCCCCCGTGCCAGGGTCGAGCAGATTGTAGGAGGGTGTGCCGTCCTCGCCGCCGGCCAGGCCGAAAGGCATGGTGTCCCAACGGTCGGAGCGCACCTGGATCTGGCACGGCCCCTCGCCCACGTACTGGATGTCGCGCACCAGGCTGAGCCCGCCGCGGAAGCGCCCCGCGCCGCCGGTATCGGGCAGGAAGCCATACCGCAGCAGGCGCAAGGGGTGCTCCATTTCCAGCACCTCGCCCGGGATGTTGCGCTGGTTCAGGAGCGGGTGGCTGACGCCGTCGATGCCGTCGCTGTCGGGCCGCCCGCCCCAGGAGCCGCCGAAGATCTCGACCAGCACGAAGGGGCGTCCGTCGCCCATGCGGCCGCCGAAGCTGTAGACCGTGGTGCCGCCCTCGTTCGCCGCCGGCACGCGCTCGGGCACCGCCTTGGCGAGCGCGCCCCAAAGGGTGTCCGCCTGGCGAAAGAGCGTGACGCCGCGCCCGCCCGAGGCGGCAGGCAAGACGGCGTTCAGGATCGAGCCCTCCGGCGCCACCACGTGGATCGGGCGGAAGAAGCCGCCATTGTTGACGATGTCGCCGCGCAGGATCGAGCGGATCACGCCGTAGCTAACCGACTTGGTCATGCTGGTGGTCGAGTTGATGGCGCCCTGCACCTGCGGGCTCGAGCCGGCGAAGTCGCAGGTGATCTCGTCGCCCTTGATGGTCACCGCGACCCGGATCGGCACGCGCCTCGGTTCGACGCCGTCGCTGTCGAGATAGTCTTCGTTGGTGAAGGTGCCCTGGGGCAGGTCGCGGATGGCGTCGCGCGTCACCCGCTCGGAATAGTCGAGCAGTTCGGCCCAGTAGCGCACCAGGCGCTGGGCACCGTGGCGGGCGACCAGATCGCGCACGCCCGCCTCGCCGGTGTTGAGTGCGGCGACTTGGGCGCGGAAGTCGCCGAACAGCTTCACCGGCACGCGCACGTTCTTCTCGATCAGGGCGAACAGGGTCTGGTTCGGCCGGCCGGCCTCGTAGAGCTTGAGCGGCGGGATGCGCAAGCCCTCGGCGTAGACCTCGGTCGAATCGCAGGCGTTCGAGCCGGCGATCCGCCCGCCCACATCCACCTGATGGCCGGCGACGCAGGTGTAGCAAAGCACCTGCCCCTGCTCGAACACCGGCTTGATGAAGAACACGTCCGGCAGGTGGGTGCCGCCCTCGAACGGATCGTTCAGGATGAAGACGTCGCCTGGCTCCATCCGCCCGTCCCAGCGCGCGCGCACGGCCGCCACGGCGTCGGGCATGGGACCGTATTGGAGCGGCAGCGACAGACCCTGCGCCACCATCTCGCCGTTGGCGTCCGCGATGCCGGTGGAGAAGTCCATGTTGTCGCGCAGGATCCCCGAATAGGACGCGCGCACCAGGGTGAGCGCCATCTCGTTGACCAGGAAGAACATGGCGTTCTTCACCAGTTCGAACGTGATCGGGTCGATGTCGTCGGGCAGGCGGCCCGGGGTTTCCTGGCGCAGCGTACGGGCGGTCATGGCGGTCTCCTCCTCGCGGCCTCAGGTGCCGGGCAGTTGGCCGACCGCGACGACGATGCGGTCGGCGGCGTCGCGGCGCGCGGACGAGCCGGGCGGCACCACGGTCACGCTGTCGTATTCCTCGATCAGGAGCGGCCCCGGTCGCGCCGCCACCGCCAAGTCCTCACGCCCGATGACGGCGGTCTCGACGAAGCCGAGGTCCGGTCCGAAGAACGCCCGCCGCGGCCGGCGTGAAACGGCTTTCGGCCGAGGCCCCTTGATGGGTGCGGCGGTGGCGCCCGACGGCACGCGCGCCACGACCCGGAGCGCGACCAGGATCACCTGCTCGCCTTCGGCGCGGTGGCCATAGGTGGTGGCGTGCTCGCGCTCGAACGCCTCGACCAGCGCGGCGACGCCGGCCGCGTCGAGCGCTGCATAGGGGCGCGTGGCGGTCAGCTCGTGGCTCTGGCCCCAATAGTGCAGGTCGGCCTCGATGGTGAAGCGGGCGCCCGCATCGGGTGCCACCTCGCGCGCGGCGAGGCTGGCGACGGCCTGCCACAGCCCGTGCAGCATTTGGTTCAGGACCTCCAGATCGAGGCTGGCGGTTGGCCGGTACACCATGCGGCTGCGGGTGAACTCGAGTGTGGTGGTCAAGAGCCCGACGGCCGAGAACAGGCCCGGGACCGGCGGCACGACCACGGTCCGGATGCCGGTCGCGCGCGCCAGCTCCACGGCGTGGAGGGGGCCGGAGCCGCCGAAGGCGACCAGGGCGAACTCGCGCACGTCGCGGCCCCGGCTGGTGGAGACGGCGCGGATCGCGCCCATCATCTCCGAGTTGGCGATCTGGTGGATGCCGTGGGCCGCCGGCATCAGGTCGAGGCCGAGTGGGCGGCAGAGGTGGTCGCGGATGGCGCGCTCGGCGCGGCTGCGGTCGATGGCGATGGCGCCGCCGGCGATCGCCTCCGGGTTGAGGTAGCCGAGCAGGACGTTGGCGTCGGTGACGGTCGGGCGTTCTCCACCCCGGCCATAGCAGGCCGGTCCCGGCTCGGCGCCGGAACTGAGCGGCCCGACCCGCAGGCTACCGCCGGAATCGATCCACGCGATTGAGCCGCCGCCGGAGCCGACCTCGGCCACGTCGATGACCGGGATGTTGACCGGATAGCCGCCGCCGCCGGTGAGGCGGGCGGTGGCGGAAATCTCGGCGCCGACTTCGTACTCGCTGGTCTTCAGCACCCGGCCCGACTCGATGATCGAGGCCTTGGCGGTGGTGCCGCCCATGTCGAAGGTGACCAGGTTGGGCCAGTCGGCGCTCATCGCCTGTGCCGCCAGGACCCCGGCGGCGGGGCCGCTCTCGACCATGGTCACCGGTTCTTCCGCCGCGCGCAGGGCGGTGGTCAGGCCGCCGCCGCACTGCATGATCAGGAGTGGGGCGCGGAAGGCGCCCTCGTCGAGCCGGCGCCGGAACGCGTGCAAGTAACGGCGCACCACCGGCTTCACATAAGCGTCGATGACGGTGGTGCTGGTGCGCTCGTATTCCTTGATGTGCGGCAGGATGTCGGCCGAGACCGAGATCTCGAGGCCGGGAAGGGCGGCGCGGATGGCGGCGGCGAGGGCGTGCTCGTGCGCCGGATTGGCGTAGCTGTTGAAGAGGCAGATGGCGACCGACTCCACGCCGGAACCCCGCACCGCCGCCACGGCCGCCGCGACCGAGGCGGGGTCGAGGGGGGTCAGCACCTCGCCCTGCGAGCCGATCCGCTCCTGCACCTCGAACACGTGGCGGCGCGGGATCAGCGGCGGGCGGCGCTGGTAGAACAGGTTATAGAGCTGCGGCAGGCGCAGGCGGCCGATCTCGAGCACGTCCCGGAAGCCCACGGTGGTGACGAGGGCGCAATCAGCGCCGAGCCGCTGCAGGATCGCGTTGGTGGCGATGGTGGTGGCGTGGATCACCTCGCCGGGGAGGCCCGGGGGCAGGTCGATCTCGGCGCAGGCGCAGCGCATGCCCTCCAGCACCGCGCGGCTGTAATCGTCGGGCGTGGACAGCAGCTTGGCGACGGCGCTCTGTCCCGAATCGCTGGTGACGATCACGTCGGTGAAGGTGCCGCCGATGTCGACGCCGACGCGAAAGCTGCGGGCGGGCTGGTGCATGGCGCGATCTCCGGCGTGTCCGTCAGGCGGCCCAGTTGGCGCGCATGACGCGGTAGAGGCTCTCTCCCAGGATGCCGCGCACGTCGCCCTCGGCGTAGCCGCGTTCCAGCATGGCATCGGTGAGGAGCGGCAGCGCCTCGGGCTGCATGAAGTCCATCAGCGCGACGTCGTAGTTGAGCTCGCGCGAGGTGCGCCCCGGTGCGTAGACGTGCGGCTGTGCCTTGACCCGCTCCGTGGTGTGCGAGCCGTCGTAGACGAAGTCGAGACCGATGCCGACATGGGCAGCGCCCACCAGGTTCACCATGTGGTCGATGTGGCGCATCACGGCATCCACCGAGGACACGTTCTCCGGGTTCACGATCGGGCCCCAGCCGGTGACGCAGGCCACGCCCCCGGTCCGGGCGCAGGCCGCGATCTGGTCGTCGCGGATGTTGCGCGGATGGTCGAAGATCGCGCGGCAGTTGGAGTGCGAAAAGACCGCCGGTTTGGTGGTGAGCTCCATCGCCTCCATGGTCGAACAGTAGCCGGTGTGGGTGCAATCCACCACCATGCCGACCCGGTTCATCTCCTGCACCAGGCGGATGCCGAACTCGCTCAGGCCGCCGTCGCCGCGCTCCTTGCAGCCGTCGGCGACCATGTTGCGCAGGTTGTGGGCGAGGAGGGCCTGGCGCACGCCGAGGTCGTAGTAGAGCTGCACCAGGTTGGTGTCGATCGGGTCTTCCTTGCGGCTGCCATAGAACGGCATGCAGCCCTGGAAGTGGAAGGTGACGGCGAGCTTGCCTTCGCGCTTGGCACGGATGATGTCCTCGGCGGTGTCCACCAGCAGGCAGAGGTCGGGGTGGGTCTCCTTCAGGAAGCGCCGCTCGGAGGCGAGCCAATGCACCGTGTTGCGCACCGGATCGACGCCGAAGTCGCCGGAGACGGTGAGCGAGACCACGTTGCAGCCGGCGGCGACGTAGCGCGGCAGCGCCGCCACCTTGAAGGCGCGGCTGGCGCCGGTCATCTCCATGGAGATCCACGAGATGCAGCCGTCCCAGACCAGGGCATCGGCGCGCAGGCGCGCCGCGCGTTCGGAAATCGGGGCCGTCTGCATCGGAGACACCTGGGATGCCGGAGGCGGTACAGAGGGAGCCTAGTCAGTGCGCCGATCCGCGTCCACCCATCGCCCTTGGCGAGGCCGACGGCGCCGCTATAGTCCGGCACGAGCGGCGCACCGATGGGAGGGCAGGGCATGCAGGCGGCTTGGTACGAGGATCTCGGTCCCGCGGACGACGTGCTCAAGCTCGGCGAGCTGCCGGCGCCCACGGCCGGCCCGGGCGAGGTGCGGGTGCGCCTGTTCGCCTCCGGGGTCAACCCGTCGGACGTGAAGCGCCGCAGCGGCCAGAGCCTCGAGGGCTTCCGCCGCGAATATCCGCGCGTGATCCCGAACAGCGACGGCGCCGGCGTGGTCGATCAGGTGGGCTCCGGGGTGAGCGAGGCGTGGCTCGGGCAGCGGGTCTGGATCTACAACGGCCAGCGCCTGGGGCGGCCCTTCGGCACCGCGGCCGAGTTCATCGCGCTTTCCGCCGATCTGGTCACGCCGCTGCCGGATTCCACGAGCTTCGCCGAGGGTGCCTGCCTCGGCATCCCGGCCATGACCGCGCACCGCTGCGTGTTCGCTGACGGGCCGGTGACGGGGCGGACGGTTCTGGTGACGGGGGGCGCCGGTGCAGTCGGGCACTACGCGATCCAGCTCGCCAAGTGGGGCGGGGCGCGGGTGATCGCGACCGTGAGCTCGGCCGAAAAGGCGGCCGCGGCCCGGGCCGCCGGGGCGGATGCCGTGATCGACTACCGGCGCGAGGCCGTGGTCGAGCGGGTGATGGCGGAGAGCGGCGGCGCCGGCGTCGAGCGCATCGTCGAGGTGGACTTCGGTGGCAACCTGGAGGTGTCGCTCGCGGTGGTGCGGCCCGGCGGGGCGATCGCCTCTTACGCCTCCTACGGCAACCATCGGCCGGTGCTGCCCTTTTATCCGCTGATGGTGAAGAACGTCGTGCTGCGGCTGGTGGCGGTCAGTGGCATGCCGGTCGCGGCGCGGGACCAAGCCTGCCGCGACCTCACCCGTTGGCTGGGGGAGGCGACGGCGGTCCACAACGTGGCGGCGTGCTTCCCGCTGCGCGAGATCGCCGCCGCCCACAAGCTGGTCGAGAGCGGCGCCAAGATCGGCACCGTGGTGGTGGAGCCGAACCGGCCGTTGGCGCGTTGACTAGAGCATGTTCCGAGCGCATGGCGGCGCCCCTCACCCTGCCCTCTCCCCATGGGGGAGAGGGATGCGCAGGCTTGGCGCGGGGTTACCCGCCCCTCACCGGAGCTGGGTGAGGGGGAAAGCGATTCGGTTCGATCGGTACCGGCGCTAGACGCCGACGCTGATGGTGTTGCCGCCGTCCACCACCAGCGTCTGACCGGTGACGAAGCTGCCGGCGCGGGCGGCGAGGAACACGGCGGCGCCGGCAATGTCCTCGGGCTCGCCGAGGCGCCCGATCGGGTAGGAGCGCAGCGCCTTGGCGCGCGCCTCGGGGTTCTCCCACAGCACGCGCGCGAAGTCGGTCCGCACCAGACCCGGCGCGATGCAGTTGACGCGGATGTTGTGGCTGCCCCACTCCATGGCCAGGCTGCGGGCGAGCTGCATGTCCGCGGCCTTGGAGATGGCGTAGGCGCCGAGATTGGGCGACGCCTTCAGCCCGCCGACGCTGGAGATGATGATCACGGCGCCGTCGCGGCGCTCGGCCATCTGCGGGATCACCAGGTTGCAGAGCCAGAGCACGCTGCCGACGTTGGTCGCCATGATCTTGTCGTAGGCCTCGGCCGTGATGCCGGCGAGCGGGCCGAAGTAGGGATTGGTCGCGGCGTTGCAGACCAGGACGTCGATGCGGCCGAAGGCGGCGAGGGTGCGCTCCACCAGGACCTGCAACTGCTCGCGCTGGGAGACATTGCAGGGGATGGCCAGGGCCTCGTGGCCCGCCGCGCGGAGGGAGCCCGCAACCGCTTCGCACGCGGGCTCCTTGCGGCTCGAGATCACCACCTTCGCCCCGGCCGCGGCGAACGCCTCGGCGATCGCCTTGCCGATGCCGCGCGAGGAGCCGGTGACCAGCGCCACCTTGCCGCCGAGACCGAACATCGCCGCCAGATCCATCGCCGCGCCCCCCGCTTGTTCGCGCGGCGGACGCTAGCATGGGGTCAGGCCCAGCGGTAAGGCGCCCAGGGGAGAGACCAAAGTCTTGACCGTGCCGAGTGGCGCCGTCGCAGCGCCGTGGGTTCACTACTCTTCTGGCCATCGCGGGGCGCAGTCTTAGTCGATCGCTCCCCCGTGCTTCCGCGGGTCCGATTTCCGTTCGCCATTCCGGGACAAGCTCGGTCGCAAACTGTCGGTGGCGTTGACAGTGGCGCTCGATGGTTAACGGATCATGTCTTATAACTATTTGAAATAATTATGTGATGGTCTGATCCCATGAGTTGGCGCGACGGGTGCTGGTAAGTGTGCAAGCTCCGGAAACGTCACTCACGGGGCACCAACGAGGCAAGAGCATTCACCGGGACGTTCTCTCTCGTCACGACGGCTCACAGGGGTGAGACGGCGTGGCGAAGGGGGGCGGGTGGACAAGAAGCACGAGTTGTCACCAAACCTGTGGAGTCTTGTCTCATGTTCAATGTTTCCCAAGCGGCGCCGATCGCGCCCGTCTACTCGGTCGGTCGCGCGCGAAACATGGCGTGGCTCCTCGCCGGGCTGCTCGCCGGCACGATCGCCGCGACGGCGCCGGCCAGCGCCGTCGTCGTCACATGGAACATGTGCAATGGCGACGGCTCGGCCAACGATTGCGAGGCCACCGGCGTCGATGCCCCTGGCGTCGATTTCTCGGTGATCGCATCGCCCCGCGCGGAGACGGATCCTGCGGGGATCAACAACAACTTCTTCACGTTCACGGAGACCGCTGAAGCGTTGCCCCGCTTCCTGGTCGCGCGCGGGTTCCGCGGCGATACCGATGCCGGCGGCGCCTCGACGGAGAATATCCTCCCCGCCGAGGTCAACATCTTCGAGGGCGGCCTCGGCGTGCACTGGGAGAAAGATCCCGGCAAGGACGAGGACGATGACTCGCCGGACCACGCGGTCGACAATTTCGACTATGACGAGCTGCTCCAGTTCCAGTTCGCGGACCCCGGATACGAGCCGCTCAGCTTCCGCACCGGCTGGAACTGCCAGTACGGGATCAGCGTCGGCGAGGACGATGACGACGACGACGACGGCGACAAATGCAGTAAGGGCGGCACCAGCGACATCATCGCCTTCATGGGCAACGGCGACATCAACGCCGCGTTCCTGGAGTATCTGCAGACTGGGACGGTGCTGGCTGGCTATACGCTCGAGCTCTTCGACGATGTCGCCATCGGCGTGGAGCAGGTCTTCGAGAACGGCGGGACGGGCGAGTTCCTGATCCTCGCGGCCGCGGCCGGTGCCCACGAAGAAGTTAAAGTTACGGACGATAACGTGTCGCCGGATACGTCACCGCCGAAAGGCCTCTCCGCCGCCGAGATCCCGGAATTGAACGACGACAGCTCTTCGGACCGGAAGACCTTCTGCTCCACGACTCATGCGGCGGCAAACCGCGCCGAGTTCGGCTCGAAGAAGATCAGTGATACTGGCGACGGCGTCTTCAAGTGCACCTGGGTCGAGGTGATCCCTGACATCAGTGACAACGGGACGATCGCCAGGAACACGTTTTACTCCGCGACCTACGCCGGTACCAGGCGAACCAACTTCTCGTCGAAAAAGGTCAATGGTGATATCAAGACTGGGGCGGACGATGAGGGCACCTACGAGTGCAAGTGGGACGAGGTGATCCCGGACGCGAATGACAACGGGACGATCGCCAGGAACGCGTTTTGCGCCGCGACCTACGCCGCGACCGGGCGAACCAGCTTCAAGGCGAAGAAGATCAGCGAACTGAGCGGGAGCAAGAATGGCACGGATGACGAGGGCATCTACCGGTGCGAGTGGGACGAGTTCGTGATCGAGGTGAAGGACGGCAGCAACGCGTTCAAGCTGCTGTAGATCACCGGCGCGCTGGCGGATGTGCCGCCGCCGCCGCCAGGCCTAGACCAGACCCGGAAGACCCCTTCGACCAGGGCGCGGTGGTCAAGCACCGCGCCCTTATCTATTTCGCCTGCGGCGGCGCGGCGCGGAGCGCCGCTTCCAGCAGGATGAACGCGCGGCTCAGGATGTGCCACATGTTCTCCTCGCGCATCACACTCCCGGTGGCGATCGCCTCGGCCCGCGTCACGGGGCCGGCGACGGCGAGGAAGGCGGTGCCGGCGGGATCGCCGTAGCGGTTACCGGTCGGACCCGTCGCCCCGGTCTCGCCCAGCCCCCAGGTGGTGCCGATCTTCTCGCGCACCCTCCGCGCGAGCAGGTCGGCGAAGGCCGCCGTGCAGGAGCGGATGCCGGCGAGGGCCGCATCATCGAGGTCGAGCAGCAGGCGCCGCGCGTCGGCGGTGTAGATCACCGCGCCGGCCCGGTAGTAGGCCGAGGCGCCGGGCACGGCGAGGAGCGCGGCCGAGATCAGGCCGCCGGCGCTCGATTCGGCGATCGCAATCGTCTCGCCGCGCGCCTTCAGCAGGGCGCCGACCACGGCCGCCTGGCGTGTCAGGGTTTCCATTCAATCAGTCCTCCACGCGGCGTCACGGCATCATGCCGCGGCGGAAGCTGTCGCGCAGCATCCGCTCGCCGGCGTCGCAGGCGGGCGAGTAGGCCACGGGAATCAGCGCCGCGTCGCCGAGCCGGGGCGGCGGCACGGCTGGCGGCGCCTGGGCGATCTCCAGCAGCAGCTTGCGGCGGATCGCGGTGGCGAAGGAGGCGAACCCCTCGGCCACGACGATGAAGGCGGCGGGGCCGCCGATCACGCATTCCTCGTAATAGAGGTCCAAGTCCGGCATGGTCGCCATGCCGAAGGGGCTCGGCCGGTCGTTGATGATCGGCAGCCCGTTGATGGTGACGCCCTGGGCCAGGGCCGCGTCGCGGGCGCCCGAAATCATGTCGCCGTCGTTGTTGGGGCCGTCGCCCGAGATGTCGATCACCCGCCGGGTGCCCTCGAAGCGGCTCTCCGCCAGCCGCTGGATGCCGAACAGGATGGCGCCGCTGATCGAGGTGCGCCGGCCGGTGACGAGGGGGGCCTCGGCCAGCACGCCGGCGAAGGCGCGCGCGCTTTCCGGCCCGTCGATCAGATGCCACTCGGCGATCACGCGCCGGTCGGTGAAGCCGGACCACTCGACGTAGGTGGCGGCGATGCGGCCCATCGGTCCGCTGACCACGGCGGCGATCACCGCCGGGTCGGTGAGCGCGGCGATGTAGCCGTTGCGCTGCAGCTTGGCCTCCTCGGCGTCGATCGAGCCCGAGATGTCGACCGCGATCACCAGCTCCAGATCGACCGGCAGCGGCGCGGCGGCGGCCGGCAGAGCGGCCAGGAACAGGGCCAGCGCCAAGCCGGCACCCAGGCTCCGGCAACTCCGGCCGCTATGGTCGCCT
>SHWA01000008.1 GCA_009693995.1 Alphaproteobacteria bacterium
CCGGCGCCGCCCGCGCCCCGAACAGACCCGCTTGCCCCGCTTCCGGCATCGCCCCCGCCTCCACCTGGTGACCGACCTGCCGATTCTACTCAACCTCCCGCATCGGCGGAATCCCGTGCGCGAGGGAAACATTTACAGGCTCTGAGCGCACGCTCCTTGCGCCGGGATCGTGGTCACCAACTATCTGCACCGGCCGCTGTTCCCGGCGATCCTGGCCGCGCTGGGTCCCGGCGGGGTCCCGATCTACGAGACCTTCGCGAGCGGCAACGAGCGCTTCGGGCGGCCCGCCAATCCCGCCTTCCTGCTGCGGCGCGGCGAACTCCTGGAGGTCGTGCGCGGGCGGCTCCGCGTGGTGGCCTACGAGGACGTGATCCTCGGCCCCCCGCGCCGGCGCGCGGTGCAGCGCATCGCCGCGGTCAACGACTTGGGTTCGCCTTGAGGGTGGCGCCTACGCGGCGCGGCCGAGCAGTGGGTCGAGCTCGCCCTTCGCGTCCAGGGCATGGAGGTTGTCGCACCCGCCCACATGCTGGCCGTCGATGAAGATCTGCGGCACCGAGGTGAGGCCACCGGCCCTGGCGACCATCTCGCGACGGCACGCCTCGTCGCGGTCGACGTTGATCTCGTTGAAGGCGACGCCCTTCTTCCTCAAGAGCGCCTTGGCCCTCATGCTGTAGGGGCAGTAGTCGCTGGAATAGATCGCCACTTCGGCCAACGCTCGGCTCCTTTCCGTCCTAGTGTCGTGCCCGAGAAATTCGTTTGCAAATTTCTGGGATGAGCAGGCCACTAATTGCAAATACATAGTGGCCCGTTCACCGCGAAATTCCTGATACGAATTTCGCGGACGGGACACAAGGGTGCCGTTCGACTATGGCGAGTCGGACGCAACCCGCGCAAGCGTCAGCGCATCGACCGCCCCGGCCCCGCCGCGGCGGAGGGTGCGGGCGCACGCCTCGAGCGTCGCCCCGGTAGTCATCACGTCGTCGATCAGCAGCACTCGCCGCCCCGCGATCGCCGCGGCCCGGCGCGGATTGATCCGGAAGGCGCCCTGCACGTTTTCCCGCCGCCCCAGCCGCCCCAGTCGGCCTTGGCTCGGGGTACGCCGGCGGCGGATCAGGGCATCCACCACCACCGGCAGGCCCGATATGCGCCCCAGGGCATTGGCAAGCAGGCCTGCCTGGTTGAAGCGGCGTGCCAGCAGGCGGGTCCAATGGAGGGGCACCGGCGCCAGCAGGTCGGCCTCGGCCAGGAGCGCCGCCCCTGCCCGGCCCATCCACGCGGCGAAGGCCGGCGCCGCCTCGGCGCGGTCGCGGTGCTTGAAGGCGAGGATCAAATCGCGGCTGCCGTCGTCGTAGACCAAGACCGTGCGCGCCCGGTCGTAGGGCGGCCGCTCGCGGCTACAGGCGCCGCAGAGGGCGCCGGGACCCACGTCATGGGGGAAGGAGAGGCCGCAGGCGGCGCACACCGGGGGCACCAGGAACCGCACCCGGCCCCAGCAGGCGGCGCAGAGCCGCCCCGGCGCGTCCACATCCACGCCGCAGGCGAGGCAGCGCGGCGGCAGCACCAGATCAAGCAGGCCCCGCGCGCCCGCCTGCGCCCAGCCGATCAGGCGCGTCGCGTTCATCGCCGGCAGTGGATGGCGGCCAGGTCGCGCCGTCAAGGGGCGGTTCCGCCGGCGCCGCTGACGCCCCATAGTGGGGGCATGGGCGGGGTGATCCAGATCTTCGACCGGGCGACGGTTCGGCGGCGGCGCGAGCGGACAAGCGCGGGCCTCGTGGCCCACGACTTCCTGCTGCGCGCCGCGGCCGAGCGGCTGGGGGAGCGGCTGGGGGAGGTGCGGCGCCCGTTCTCCCGCGCCCTGCTCCTGGGGGCCGCTCCGGCTGATTTCCTGGCCGCCTTGCACGCGCAAGGCGTGGCTGAAATTGTGGTCGCCGAGCCGGCGGCGGGGAGACTGAAGGACTTGGCCGGCATGCGCCTGGTCGTGGACGAGGAACGGCTGCCGTTCGCGCCCCATTGCTTCGACCTAGTATTGTCGCTGATGACCCTGCACTGGGTCAACGACCTGCCAGGAGCCCTGGTGCAGATCAACCGCATGCTCCGCCCCGACGGCCTGTTCCTCGCGGTCTTTCCCGGCGGGCGGACGCTGAGCGAACTGCGCGCCGCTCTGCTCGAAGGCGAGGTGCGGGCGCGGGGCGGCTCGAGCCCCCGGGTCTCGCCCTTCGTCGAGGTGCGGGACGGCGGCGACCTGCTGCACCGGGCAGGCTTCACCCTACCCGTCGCCGATGCCGACCTGATCCGCATCACTTACGCCGACGCCCTCGCCCTGATGCGCGAGCTGCGCGGCATGGGCGAGAGCAACGCCCTCCACGACCGCCCCAAGGGGTTCACCCGCCGCGCCACCCTGCTCGCCGCGGCCACCGCCTACCAGGCGCGCCACGCCGACGCCGAGGGGCGGATCGCGGCGACGGTGGAGCTGATCTTCCTCACCGGCTGGCGCGCCGATCCCTCACAGCCCAAGGCGCGCCCCCGCGGCAGCGGCCAGGTGGACCTGGGCCAGGTGCTCGGCTCGCGGTCCGATCCCCCACCATCGGGCGCCATTCGCGCCCGCTCCTCCCCCGCAAGAGGGGAGGGCAGAGAAGACTGATACGGGGGGTGCGAGGGCGCGCGTTCTCCCGCGCGGCCGACGACGAAAAGGGGCGCCACCTTGGCGCCCCCCGTCCGGTCAATTATATTCGGTTAGTTGAACTTGATCTCGACCCGGCGGTTCTGCGGCTCGCGCACGCCGTCCGCCGTCGGCACCAGCAGCTGGGATTCGCCCCTGAAATCGGTGGCGATGGTGCCCACTTGCACGCCCTGGCGCACCAGTTCGTCGCGCACCGTGTTCGCCCGCCGCTCGGACAGGCCCAAATTGTATCGCTCGCTGCCCGACCGGTCAGCGTGGCCGGTCAGCATCAGGCGCGAAAGGCCGCCCCGCTTCGCGTTGCCCGCAGCCTCGGTGATGATCTCTTTGGCCTGGAACGTTAGGTCCGCCTTGTCATGCTCGAAGAAGACCACGAACACCCTTGGTGCCACCGGCGCGGGCTGTGCGGCCGGTGCGGGCACGGGCGCAGGCGCCGGTGGCGGAGCCACCATGGCGGGGGGCACGGGAGCCGGGGCTGCGACCGGAACTGGCGCCGGAGCTGCCGCGGCGGTCGGGGTCGGCTTCCACAGCGCCACGCGCACGCCGAGGAACACCGCGTGGCTCGACCAGTCGGCATCGAACTGGCTGGCCCCCAGGCCGAAACTGAAATCACTGGCGCGCGTATAACGGTAGTCGGTGAACAGCGTAACCACGTCGTTCAGCTTCCAGTTCAGGCCGGCGATGCCCTGGTAGCCGAAGGCGGTGTCCGAGTCGTCGACCCGGAAACCGTTGACGGGTGTCACATCACTGTAGTTGCCGCGCAAGAGACCGCCGCCGATGCCGAAATAGGGTGCGAGCTGGTGGCGGGTCGGCACGTCGTAGAGCAGGTTGGCCATGTAGCTGGCGACCTCGACCCGGCCACTGCCGGTGGCGCCGCGGATCGATTCGACGTCATTGGTGCGCCAGCCGAACTCGAATTCGGTGCGGATCCGGCCCAGCCATTTCAGCCCGACGGTCGCCGCGGCGCCCCAGCCGAATTCATGCTCGAGTGTCGCATTGACCGGCGCGTCGAGGTCGGAGTCGGTGGCGAAGTTCAATCCCCCGCCGGCGCCGAGATACACTTCCGGCCATTCTGCCGCCGCCGGTAGTGCGGTAATCAGGCATGATCCCAGGAGGCCGCATGCCACCGCCCAGCGCTTCATGGCCTCTCCGCCCAATTGGACCCCCTTGCGCCGTCCTCCATCGATGGCGGTGCAGCCCTTGATTCATACCAGCTTTTGTGCCCGCCGTAACTTCAAGGGACTGGCAAGCGGAAATTTTTCAGGCTGCTGTCGCTATTTGGCAACGGTGTGATGGCACACCCATCAGCCAGCGCCGCGGCGGTCCGGATGGTTGTTACCAGTAACGCACGTCGCCGACGTCGAGATGAACGAAGTCCGAGCGCGGATAATAGCCGACACCGCCGCGTTCCATGCCCCGCGCCGCCCGGTACACGTTGCGCAGAGAGACGCTGGGCAGGCGGATGTCGATCGCCTTGCCTTGCACGTGCAGGCTGTTCCAGGCGACGCCATGGCCCTCGAAGAAGAGCCGGGCGTTGGTGGCCGGCGAGCGGTACGCGGAGATGACGTGGAACGGGGCCTGGATGCCAAGCCGGGCCTTCAGGTCGTGGAGCAGGTCCATGAGGTCCGGCGCCATATGGGTGACCTCGTCGTTGCGGTGGTCGCGCAGCGCCCAGTCGATGCCGCGCAGCCCGCTGTCGAGGTAACGCCCGTTGGCCCAGTAGACCGCCTTGGCCTTCTCGCCGGTCTGCACGTTCACCAGGTCGAGGGATTTCTCGCTGCTGCGCCGTCCCGGAATCGGGCGCGCCGCCGGCAGCGTGGCCGGGCGCACTCCCGGGCGAAGGGCCGCTCGATCGCTCCTGGTTCCCGCCAGTGCCGCCGCCGGGGCGAGCGCCAAGGCGAGCGCCGTCCACCCGGCCGCCGCCAGGAATCCACGGCGCTCGGGCCGCGGGTGGTCGCGATCGGGAATCGGGGAATCGGGGGTGTCTTGCTGCATGTCGGACCCACTCCGCGCGGCGGCAGGGACGTTGCTGCCGCACCCTGGGGAATGGGACACGAGAGCCGCGCAGCGCAAACACTACCCGAGAAATGGTTAACGTCAATTAACTCTAACCAGGGCGGCACGAAGTTTCTGGTCGCGCCCGTAGATGTCGTCGTGAAACCGGAGTGCGCCCGCGGCATCGACAAAGGCGGTGAAATAGACCAGGTGCACGGGCAGCGGCGCCGGCAGCGCGATGGTCCGCGTGTGGCCGGCGGCGATCGCCTCCGCGAGCGTTGTCGCCGACCATGGTTCGCGGCCTTGCAGCAGGTAGAGCGCGAGGTCGGCTGCCCGGGCCAGGCGGATGCAGCCCGAGCTGAACGCCCTCACGCGCTGCCGGAACAGCGAATGGTCGGGCGTGTCGTGGAGATAGACCACGAACGGATTTGGCAGTTCGAACTTGATCCGCCCGAGCGCGTTCTTCGGCCCCGGCTGCTGGCGCAGCACGTAGGGGAAGTGGCGTATTCCCAAACGCTCCCAGTCGACGGCGGCCGCATCCACCTCGCGCCGGCCTTCGGGCGCGGCGGCGAAGACGCGAAATCCGTTGGCGCCGAGATAGTCCGGATCCTCCTTGATCCTCGGCAGCAGCACCTCGCGCGCAATCCTGGGCGGCACGTGCCAGGTCGGGTTCAGCACCAGATGGGTGATCGCACTCGAGAAGATCGGCGTGTGGAAATAGGCCCGCCCGACCACGATCGGCATGGCCATCACCTCGCGCCCGTCTTCCATCAGGCGCAGGTCGAAGGCGGCCATGTCGACCAGGACATGGCGGCGCCCCAGGTCCCAGGGCAGCCAGCGCCAGCGTTCCAGGTTGAGCGCGATGATCTCGGCGAGATCGCCCGGCTGCAGGTTGAGGCGTGCCCGGGTCGCCTCGCCGACCACGCCGTCGGGGGCGAGGCCGTGCCGCGCCTGAAACGCGCGCACGTCGCGGGCGAGCGCCTCGGTGTAGCTGGTGATCTGGTCGCAGGCCTGCCTGGTCTCGCTGCTGGCGCGCAGGCGCCGGCAGAGCTGCTGAGCCCGGGAACCGGCGTCGCCGGGGCGGAGCTTCTGCCCGTCATCCAAGGTCGGCCATGGGCCGGCGTCGGCCAGCGCCCGCGCCGCGGCGAGCGCCTGCAACAGCCGGCCATAGTCGGGTGCCGCCGGCGCCGCGCGCGCGAGCGCGGCCTGGAGGCCGCCTTGCAGCGCGGCGCCGAGCGCCGCCGCGCCATCGGTCGGTGCCGGCTTGGCATAGTCCTCGGGACCCAGCCGGCTGGGATCGATGCGGCCGCTGCCCATGTCGGCGAAATAGCGCATCAGGCCGTCGCTCAGCAGCAGCTCGGCCTCGATCGCGTCGCTCCTGGTGGCGATCGCGGCGGCGTGGTAGCGCGCCGGGTCGAGGCCGTGGCGGTCGGCGGCGGCGAGCACCGCCAGCGCGGCGGCGGCGTCCGCCCGGCCCTCGCCCGAGCCGCTCCAGACCGGGCGGTGGTCGCGGCCGGCGTAGAACGCGCGCAGCCGCTCGAGCGCGAGGCGCTTCGCGCCGGGGATCGCCACCTCGGCGGCGCCCAGCCTGGCCGCGATCGCCGCCGGCTCGGCATCGGCCGCGGCGGCTGCCGCCGGCAGCGCCACCAGGACCAACAGAAAGAGCAAGGCGCCGGTCGCCGGCGCCTGCAAGAATCGCGCAACCATGGTGGTTATGGGATCAGCCGATGTTGGCCCTGGGCGAGCGGTTGGTGCCGGTGATCGACGGCCGCCCGGCGGCGCGACTGGCGCGGCTCGGGCATGGGGCTAGAGCAGCCCGAGCGACTTGAACGAGGCGTGGCCGGTGCGGCCGATGATCAGGTGGTCGTGCGCCGCGATGCCGAGCGGCTTGAGGGCGTCGCGGACCGTGCCGGTCATGGCGATGTCCTCGCGACTAGGTGTTGGATCGCCGGAGGGGTGGTTGTGTACCAGGATGACGGCGGAGGCCTGCAGCTCGAGCGCGCGCCGCGCCACCTCGCGCGGGTAGACCGGGGTGTGGTCGATGGTGCCTTGCTGCTGCACTTCGTCGGCGATCAGGCGGTTGCGCCCGTCGAGGAAGAGGAGATGGAACTGCTCCCGCGCCTGCTCGGCCAGGATCACCCGGCAATAGTCGAGGAGGGCCTTCCAGGAGGAGAGGACCGGGCGGTCCAGCACCTGCTCGCGCGCGAGCCGCTGGGCCACCTCGCGCACCAGGCGGAGCGCCGCCAGGCTGGTCTCGCCGATGCCCTCGACCTCCTCCAGGCGCTTGGCCTCGGCGGCGAAGACCGCGCTCAAGGTGCCGAAGCGCTTGAGCAGCAGGCGGGCGGTCGCCCGGGTGTCGCCGCGCGGCTGGGCGAGGAACAGGAGCGCCTCCAGCAGCTCGTAGTCCTCGAGGCTCCCGGTGCCATGATCCAGCAGCCGGCGCCGGATCCGCTGCCGGTGGCCCTCCCGCAGCTTGCGGCGCGTCAGGTCGTCCATGGCGCCTCAGGCGGGATAGGGCGGACGGTGCCAGCCGGCCGGCGACAGGGTGAAGATCTCGAAGCCACCCGCCGTGACCGCGACCGAATGCTCGAACTGCGCCGAGAGCGAGCGGTCGCGGGTGACCGCGGTCCAGCCGTCCTGCAGGATCTTCACGTCCGGCCGCCCCAGGTTGATCATCGGCTCGATGGTGAAGAACATGCCCTCGCGCAGCACCTCGCCGCGGCCGGGCTTGCCGTAGTGCAGCACGTTGGGCGCGTCGTGGAACACGCGCCCCAATCCGTGACCGCAGAAGTCGCGCACCACCGAGCACCGCTCCCCCTCGGCATAGGCCTGGATGGCGTGGCCCACATCGCCGAGCGTCGCCCCCGGGCGCACCGCCTGGATGCCGCGCATCATCGCCTCGTAGGTGATCTCGATCAGGCGCATCCCCTTCACGCTGGTGGCACCGACCGGAAACATGCGGCTGGTGTCGCCGAACCACCCCTCCAGGATCACGGTCACGTCGATGTTGAGGATGTCGCCCTCGGCCAGCACCTTGTTGTCGTCCGGAATGCCGTGACAGACCACGTGGTTGACCGAGGTGCAGATCGACTTCGGGAAGCCGCGGTAGCCGAGCGGCGCCGGCACCGCGCCGTGCCCGACGATGAACTCGTGGCAGAGCCGGTCGAGGGCGGCGGTCGTGACCCCGGGGCGGACATGGGGGGTGATGAAGTCGAGGGTGAGGGCGGCCAGGCGCCCGGCCTGCCGCATGCCGTCGCAGTCGGCCGGTGAATGAATCTTGATGTTGCGCGCCTCGAACGGCGCGGCCACGGGCTCGCCGAGACCGGGCTCGGTCACCGGCGGGATCCCGCGAGGATCGGCAGGGCGCGGTCGATCGCGATACATGGCGGCGTCACATTACAAGAATAGCACAGCGCTTCAACTCCGCCTGCCGTCGCCCGGTCGAACGCGGCGGCGTAGGCGGGATCGATGTCGGCGGCGAGGGCGAAGGCGTCGCAGTCGGCGCGCTGCACCACATAGTGCATCACCGCACGCCCGCCCGCCGCCACCACCCGCGCCAGCTCGCCCAGGTGTTTCGTGCCCCGCGCCGTCACGGAGTCGGGAAACTCGGCCCGGGCGCCGCGGCGCAGGTGCACGTTTTTCACCTCCACGTAACATGGTGGCCGGCCCGGGTCGGTCAAGAGCAGGTCGATGCGCGAGCCGGTACCGTAAGCCACCTCGCGCCTGAGGGCCGCGTAGCCGGCAAGCGCCGGGATGCGCCCGGCAAGAATCGCCTCCGCCGCGATCCGGTTCGGGTGCTGGGTATTGATGCCGACCAGCGTCCCCTCGGCCTCCACCAGTTCGAGGGCGTGGGCGAGCTTGCGCTTGCCTCCCCCATGGACACTGAGCCAGACCCGGGCGCCCGGGGTATCCAGCCCGAGCATCCGCCCCGGATTGGGGCAATGGGCGGTCACCTCGGCGCGCCCCTCATCCAGGGCGACATCGCAGAGAAAACGCTTGTAGCGGCGCAGCAGGCGGCCGGTGACGAGGGGGGCGGGCAGGTCCACGGCCCAACCTTAGAGCGGATCGCAGGGGCGTGGAATCGGATTGACATCGGCTTTAGGATGCCGGCGCTGAGTCGCGCCCAAGGAGCCGCCATGGCCGGGAAGATCGTCACCGCCTGCATGATCGTGATCGGCAACGAGATCCTGTCGGGGCGAACCAAAGATGCCAACCTGGCATACATCGCCGGGCAACTGACCACCCTCGGCGTCCGCCTCTTGGAGGCGCGCGTGATCCCCGACGTGGAGGCGGTGGTCGTCGCCACCGTGAACGAGTGCCGCAGGAACTTCGATTACGTGTTCACCTCCGGCGGCATCGGCCCGACCCACGACGACATCACGGCCGAATGCATCGCCAAGGCGTTCGGGCGCAAGCTGGTCCGCGACCCGCGGGCGCTCGCCATCATGATTCCCTACTACCAGGCCAACAACCGCGAGCTGAACGAGGCGCGGCTCAAGATGGCGGACTTGCCGGAAGGCTCGGAGCTGATCCTGAACCCGGTCAGTTCCGCCCCCGGCTTCCGGGTCGAGAATGTCTACGTGATGGCCGGGGTACCCTCGATCTTCCGCGCCATGTTCGACAGCATCCGGCACGAACTCGCCGGCGGCGATCCCGTGCACTCGATCACCATCGCCGCCTATGTGCCGGAGGGCACCATCGCCGGGCCGCTCAAAGCCCTCGCCGAGCAGAACGCCGCCCTCGACATCGGCAGTTACCCCTTCAACCGGGCGGGGCGGATCGGGGCGTCTCTGGTGCTGCGCGGCACCGACGTGGCCCGCCTCGAGGCGACCGCCGCGGAACTGCGCGCCATCATCCGCTCCTTCGGCGTCGAGCCGGAGGAGGAGGGGAGCACGGTCTAGCAGGCTGCTGAAAAACTCGCAGGTAGGGCGCACCTAATTTTGGGGACACAATACTTATTTCAACGCTTCACTGTTTGAATTAAGTATTTTGTCCCCGAATCCCCCCTACCCCGTCATCCCTTGCGCATAACGCGCGAGGTGATGATCGGTGTCGCCGAAGAGGGTGTCGATCATGGTGAGCCGCTTGAAGTAGTGGCCGACGATCAGCTCATCGGTCATGCCCATGCCGCCGTGGAGTTGCACCGCTTCCTGGCCGACGAGGCGCCCCGAGCGCCCCACCTGGACTTTGGCGGCGGCGGCGGCTTGGGCGCGCTCGGGCGCGGGCGCGCCCATCTTGCAGGCGGCCATGTAGGCCATCGCCCGGCTCAGTTCGCAGGCGACGTACATGTCGACGGCGCGGTGTTGGAGCGCCTGGAACTCGCCGATGGCGCGGCCGAACTGCTTGCGCGTCTTGATGTGGGCGAGGGTCGCCTCGTTGAGTGCCGCCATGATCCCGACCGCCTCGGCAGAGAGTGCGGTGAGGCCGTGGTCCACGACCGATTCGAGCAGCGCCAGGCCTCCATCGACCGTGCCGAGGACCGCGTCCGCGCCGACCGAGACGCCGGCTAGCGTCACCTCCGCCGCGCGCTGACCGTCCAGGGTGGCATAGGCGCGGCGGCTGATGCCCGCCGCCGTCGCCGGCACCAGGAAGAGGGTGATGCCGGAGGTATCGCGCAACGCCCCCCCGGTGCGGGCCGCCACGACCAATTGGTCGGCGCTCGCGCCGTGCAGCACCACCGCCTTGCTTCCGTCCAGCCGATAGCCGGCCCCCTCGCGCTGCGCCGTGGTCTCGACGTGCGCCAGGTTGTAGCGCCCGCCCGCTTCAGCGCTCGCCAGGGCGAGGAACAGCCGCCCCTCCGCCAGCGCCGGCAGAAGCTCCGCCTGCTGTGCCGCGCTCCCGCCTTGTGCCACCGCCTGACCGCCGAGCACCACGGAGGCCAGGTAGGGCTCGACCATCAGGCCGCGGCCCATCGCCTCCATCACCACGGCGACTTCCACAGGCCCGGCAATACCGCCATGGGCTTCGGGCAGGCCGAGGGCGAGCCAGCCGAGTTCGGCGTAGGTCGCCCAAAGCCGGCGGTCGAAGCCGTCGGCGCTCGCGACTCTCTCGCGGCGGCGCGCGAGCGTCCCTTCCTCCCGCATCAGGCGCAGCGCGCTTTCCTGGAGCAGGGTCTGGTCTTCGGTCAAAGTGAATTGCACGCGCGTTCCTTAGGCGTCAGAGGCCGAGGACGGCCTTGGCGATGATGTTGCGCTGGATCTCGTTGGAGCCGCCGTAGATCGTGGCGCGGCGGGTGAGGAAATAGGCGGCGGCGAGGGGCGCGGCATAGTCGGGGCCGATCGGCTCCTCGTTCCAGCCCGCGTGCATGGCTTCCGGCACGAAGGGCAGGCCGTACCAGCCGACCGCCTTCATCTGCAGCTCGGTCAAGGCCTGCTGGATCTCGGTGCCGCGCATCTTGAGGAACGAGGCCTCCGCCCCCGCCGGCCGCCCCGCCTTCTCCTCCGAAAGGATGCGCAAGACCGCGTGCTCGAGCGCCAGCAGCTCGATCTCCACTTCGGCGATCCGCGCGCGGAAGCGCGGATCGGCCAGGAGGGGCGCGCCATCCTTCTGCTCGCGCAGGGCGATCGATTTCAGGCGCGCGAGCTGCTGCTTGGAGAAGGCGACGCGGGCGATGCCAATGCGCTCGTGGCCCAGGAGGAACTTGGCGCAGGTCCAGCCCTGGTTCTCCTCGGCAATGCGGTTCCCGACCGGCACCAACACGTCATCGAGGAACACGTCGTTGATCTCGTGGCTGCCCTCCAGGGCGATGATCGGGCGCACCGTGATGCCGGGCGATTTCATGTCGATCAGCAGGAACGAGATACCCTCCTGCTTCTTGGCCGCGGGATCGGTGCGCACCAGGCAGAACATCCAGTCGGCGTAGTGGGCGAAGGTGGTCCAGGTCTTCTGCCCGGTCACCACATAGTGATCGCCCTGGCGCACCGCGCGTGTCTGCAGCGCGGCCAGGTCCGAGCCGGCGCCGGGCTCGGAGTATCCCTGGCACCACCAGACGTCGCTGCCGACAATGGCGGGCAGGTGGCGCGCCTTCTGTTCGGGAGTGCCGAACTCCATGATCACCGGTCCGACCATGCGGATGCCGAAGGGGGCGAGGCGAGGCGCGCCGCCCATCTCCATCTCCTCCTCGAACAGGAAGCGCTGGATCGGATCCCACCCGGGGCCGCCGTGTTCCGTTGGCCAGTTGAAGGGAAACCAGCCGCGACGGTGCAGTATCTGCTGCCAGCCGACATAGTCCGCCTTCTCCAGCGTCAGCCCGCCCAGCACCTTGCGCCGGGTCGCGGCGGGGAGGTGCTCGCGGACGAAGGCGCGCAGCTCCGCCTGGAAGGCGCGTTCCGCGTCGCTCAGGTCCAGGTCCATGGGCGGTCCTCCGGCCGGGTCGGCGGGCGCATGCTACCCGAGCGCGCGCGAGGCGCCAACAGAAGGGCCCGCGCTTGACAACGCGCGCCCGCCCGGCCACCGATGGCGCGAACGGTGCGCGCGCGGAGGCGCCCCATGCTGGTCGATGCCACCCTCGATGCGCCCCTTGCCCGCATCCCCGAGATCGTGCCGCGCCTGGAGGCGATCGGCTTCGACGGGGTGCGCACCACCGAGACCCGGCACGATCCGTTCCTGCCGCTGCTCTTGGCCGCCGAGCATTCCCGGCGCCTCACCCTCACCACCTCGATCGCGGTCGCCTTCGCCCGCTCGCCGATGACGGTTGCGCAAACCGCCCATGATCTGAACGCCCTGGCGCGGGGCCGCTTCATCCTCGGCCTGGGATCGCAGGTGAAGGGGCACGTGATTCGGCGCTTTTCTATGCCGTTCGACCACCCGGCGGCGCGCATGGCGGAATTCGTACAGGCGCTGCGCGCCATCTGGGCCGCGTGGTACCAGGGCAAGGCCCTCGACTTCCGGGGCGCGTTCTACACCCACACCCTGATGACCCCGGCCTTCCAGCCCGAGGACACCACCTTCGGCGCGCCCAAGGTGGCGGTCGCCGCCGTCGGCCCGCTGATGACCGAGGTCGCGGGGCGCGTGGCGGATGGCGCCATCGCCCACCCCTTCACCACCGCGCGGTACCTGGGCGAAGTGACGGTGCCGATCATCGCCAAGGCGCTCGCCGCCAGGGGCCGCGCCCGCGCCGACTTCGAACTCGCCTACCCGCCCTTCATCGCCTCGGGCGCGACCGAGGAGGCGCTGGCCGAGGCGGTCGGCAAGGCACGCCAGAACGTCGCCTTCTATGCCTCGACCCCGGCCTACCGGGGCGTCCTGGCGCTGCACGGCTGGGAGGCAGCGCAGGACGAGCTGAACAAGCTCGCGCGCGCCGGGCGCTGGGACCAGATGGCGGGGCTGATCGACGATGGCATGCTGAACGCCTTTGCGGTCGTGGCCGAGCCGGACCGGGTCGCCGGCACCTTGCGGGCGCGCTATGGCGGGCTGGTCGATCGCATCGTTTGCGGGTTCGATTTCCTGGACGATCCGGCGCGGCCACGCGCCGTAGCCGAGCTCAAGGCGCGGTAACATCGCCGGCACCGCCACGCGCGAGGGACGACGTGATCGAGCTCTACGGCTTTTCCTATTCCGGGTCCGCCTATCGGGTGCGGATCGCGCTTCTGCTCAAGGGCCTGCCCTATCGCAGTCACTCGGTGCACCTGCTGCGGGACGGTGGCGAGCAAAACCTGCCCGATTACCGCCGTCTCAATCCCCTCGGTGCGGTGCCGACCCTGGTCCATGGCGACCTGGTGCTGACCCAGTCGGCGGCGATCGTCGAGTATCTGGAGGAGCGCTATCCGACGCCGCCCCTGCTCCCCTCCGAGCCTGGCGCGCGCGCGCGGGTGCGGGCCCTGGCCCAGACCTTCGGCGTCGACGTGCACCCCCTCATCACCATCCGCGTGCTCAAGCACCTGGCCGCCGAGCACGGCGCGGCGCCGGCGCGGCAGATGGACTGGAGCCGGTACTGGATCGCCGCCGGCATGGGTGCCTTCGAGGCCCTGCTCGACCATCCCGCGACCGGCACCTTCTGCCACGGTGAGGCGCCGGGGCTGGCCGACATCTACCTGGTCCCCCAGGTGATCGCCGCGGAACGCCACGGCATCGACTTCGCCGCACTGCCCCGAATCGCCCGCATCAACCGCGCCTGCCTGGGCCTGGCCGCCTTCCGCGACGCGGCCCCGGCGGTCCAGACGGACGCGGTGCCGCCGGAGCGGATCGCCGAGCACCTGGCGATCCCCTGGGACTCGCCGCCGCCCCCTGACAGGGCCTTGCCGAGCCGTTAGATTCGCCGGCAACCAACGACTGCGGGAGAGGCCCTGAATGTCAGCGCGCGTGTTTCCCTGCTTCGATGCGCCGACCAACACCGTCACCTACGTCGTCGCCGAGCCGGCGGGGCTGGCGGCGGCGATCATCGACTCGGTGCTCGACTTCGACCCGGCCTCGGGGCGGACGGCGCGGGTGGCGGCGGACAAGGTCCTGGCCGTGGTCGCCCAGCACCGGCTCCGGGTGGAGTGGATTCTGGAAACCCATGTCCACGCCGATCACTTGAGCGCCGCGCCCTATCTGAAAGAGAAGCTCGGCGCCAAGGTCGGCATCGGTGAGCGCATCACCGAGGTGCAGGCGGCCTTCAAGCGCATCTTCAACGCCGAGCCCGAGTTCGCGACCGACGGCTCGCAGTTCGACCGCCTGTTCGAGGACGGCGCGACTGTCCGCTTGGGCGCCCTCGAGGGGCGGGTGCTGCACACGCCGGGCCACACGCCGGCCTGTGTCACCTACGTCTTCGGCAATGCCGCCTTCGTCGGCGATTCCATCTTCATGCCGGACTTCGGCTCGGCGCGCTGCGACTTCCCCGCCGGCGATGCCCGCACCCTCTACCGCTCGATCCGCCGCATCCTCGACCTGCCGCCCGCGACCCGCATCTTCGTCTGCCACGACTACGGCACCGAGGAGCGCCCCGTCGCCTGGGAGACGACGGTTGCGGCCGAGCGGCAGGGCAACATCCACGTCAAGGAGGGCGCCACCGAGGACGCCTTCGTCGCCATGCGCAACCAGCGCGACAGGACCCTCGCCATGCCGCGCCTGCTGCTGCCCTCGGTGCAGATCAACATGCGCGCCGGGCACCCGCCGCCCGCCGATGCCAACGGCATGCGCTACCTCAAGCTGCCCCTCGACGCCTTCTGAGCCGGAGCGCGCGGCCGCCCCTCTACAGGCCCGTCGTGACCACCACCTTGCCTGTCGCCTTGCGCTCGGCGAGGAGCTGGAACGCCTTGACCGTCTGGTCGAGGGGGAGAGTGTGGGAGATGTGGGGCTTCAGCTTGCCCGCCGTGTGCCAGGCAAGGAGGGTCTCGAAGCTCGCCCGCACCACCTTCGGGTTGCGCTTGCGGTAGGCGCCCCAGTAGAGGCCGATGGCGGAGGCGTTCTTGACCAGGAGCAGCCCGGCCGGCGCCTCGGGGATGCGCCCCGCGGCGAAGCCGACGATCACGAGCCGCCCCTCCCAGGCGATCGAGCGCAGACTCACGTCGAACATGTCGCCGCCGACCATGTCGAGCACCACGTCGACCCCTGCGCCCTTGGTGATCTCGCGCAGGCGGTCGCGCACATTGTCCTTGGCGTAGTCGATGCAATGGTCGGCGCCGTGGGCCTTGGCCACGGCCAGCTTGTCGGCGCCGCCGGCGGTGGCGATCACGGTCGCGCCCATGAGTTTGCCGATCTCGACCCCGGCCAGGCCAACGCCGCCGGCGGCGCCGTGCACCAGGAGCGTCTCGCCCGCCTTGAGCCCGGCGCGGCGGTCGAGGCCGAGATGGGCGGTGCCATAGGCGACGCCGAAGCCGGCGGCGGTCGCGAAGTCCATGCCGTCCGGAATCGGGAACACGTCGCTGGCGGCGGCCACGGCTGCTTCGGCGAAACCGCCCACGTCCAGGATCGCCATAACGCGCTGGCCAACCCTCAGACCCTCGACCCCGGCGCCGAGCTTCTGGATGGTGCCGCCGATCTCCATGCCCGGTGTGAAGGGCCGGGGCGGCTTCTCCTGGTACTTGCCCTGCACCAGCAGAAGATCGGCGAAGTTGAGGCCGGTCGCGGCAACCCGGATCAGCACCTGGCCGGCACCTGGCTCAGGATTTGGCACGTACTCGACAGTCAGCGCCTCTATGGGCGCGAACTCCTTGCAAACAACCGCTCTCACGGACCCTGTTCCCTTCCTGTCTAGGCGATGCGGATCTGGCCGACGGTGACGCCGGCGCGGGTGGTGACGGGCGGCGCCAGGTGCGGAGCCAGCGCCGCCGCGTCACCGTCGTCGAACGCCTCCAAATAGCGCAGGACGGCGAGGATCGCCACCCCGCTCGCGCGCCCCGCCCCATCCTCGGCCTTGACCGCGATCCCGAGGGCGCGGGCGGGGAGCGCGGCGGCGAACACCCCTTCGGCCCCGCCCTTGATCAGGATGTCGGGGCGGCGCGCCATCACCGCGGTCTCGAGGCGCCCGGTGCCGGCCACCAGGTGGGGATGGCGGGTCATGGCGTCGAGCATGCGCTTGGCGGCGGCGGCGCGCGCCGGCGCGAGCCCCCCCGGGTGGCCCAGGCGCGCGAAGGCGGTCGCCAGCGCACCCAGCGGCAGGGCGAAGGTCGGTACCCCGCAACCGTCGTTCGCCACCGCCGCCTCGTGGGTGCCGGCCATCTCGCGCAACGTCTCCCGCACCGCCACCTGCACCGGATGGTCGAGGCGAAAATAGGTCTCGACGGGCGCGCCGAGATGCCGGGCGAGGGTGATGAAGCCGGTGTGCTTGCCCGAGCAGTTGTCGGCGAGGCGCGCAGTGTCGTCGGTGCCGCAGCAGAGGCAGGCGGGCGCCACGCCGAGGCGGGTCAGCCAGGCGCCAACGGCGGCCACGTGCCCATCTTCGCCACTGTGGGAAGCGGCGGCGAGGGCGAGTTCGGCGGCGCTGACGGCGAAGGCGTCGGCCGCACCGCTCTCGATCAGGGGCAGCGCCTGGATCGGCTTCACCGCCGAACGCGGAAAGACGCGCAAGGCCGCGTCGCCCCAGCGCGCGACCAGGGTGCCGGAGGGATCGACCACGGCCGCGTGCACCCGGTGCGCGCTCTCGACCATGGGGCCGCGCGTGACCTCGACGACGAGGGGGTCGGTGCCGGGGAGGCGCATGGTCAGGGGTGCGCCCCGCATGCGCGGCTTGTGCCGGACCGGCGATGCGGGCAGGGTTCGGTCATGCGCGGTTATTTCGGCATCGGCGTCGAGGGCATCAGCAAGCCGGTCAACCTGGGTACGCTGATCCGCACCGCCCACGCCTTCGGTGCCAGCTTCGTGTTCACGGTCGGCGCGGATCTCACGTGGCGCGCCGTCACGGATACGGCGGAGACACCGCAGCAGGTTCCCTTCTACCGGTTCCAGGACGCGGCGTCGATGGTGCTGCCGAAGGAGTGCGCGCTGATCGGGGTCGAGATCGCGGACCAGGCCGTGGACCTTCCCTCCTTCCGCCACCCGCGCGCGGCGGCCTATGTGCTGGGCAGCGAGCGCGACGGCCTCACCCCGACCATGCGCGCCGCGTGCGCCTATCTGGTTCGAATCCCGACCCGCTTCAGCGTCAACCTCGGCGTCGCGGCCGCGATCGTCCTCTACGATCGGCTGCTCACCCTCGGGCAGTTCGGGGCGCGCCCGCTCACGCCGGGCGGCCCGCCGGCGCCGCTGCCGCCACACATTTACGGCGCGCCCAGGATTCGCGCGCGCCGCCGCGGCGGCGCCTGAGACGGCGCGGTTGGTGGAGGCTGGAATTGCCGCGCGTCGGTCGCTATGCTCCCGCGCCATGATGGACGTGCGATGGCGCGTTGAGGCGCTGGCCGCGATTCTCGGCGGCATGGTGCTATACGTTTCCTCCGCCGCCGCGGAGGTCGAGCCACAGCGCATCGGCGCCTACCGGGACTGGGAGACCTTCGCCTATGTCGATGGCAGCGAGAAGGTCTGCTACTCGGCGTCCCGCCCGGTGAAGGCCGAGGGCAACTACACCAAGCGCGGCGATATCCATCTGGTGGTGGCACGGCGCGTGGGCGGCGACGAGATCAGCGTCTATCCCGGCTACGTCTACAAGAAGGACAGCGAGGTCCAGATCGCGATCGGGCCTGAGAAGTTCCAGCTCTTCACCCACGAGGGCAGCGCCTGGACCAAGAACCCGGACCACGACAAGCTGCTGCTCACCGCCATGCGCAAGGCCGGCGACATGGTGGTGGTCGGCACCTCGTCGCGCGGCACGGTGACCACCGACACCTTCTCGCTGCGGGGCCTCACCCAGGCGCTAGAGGAGGCGGAGCGGGCGTGCCCCGCCGCGAAGCCGAAGGCGAGCCCGCCGCCGGCGCGCCAGGCCCAGCCCGAGAAGGCCCCGGCGCAACCGGCGCAGAAGGCTCCGGCGCAGAAGGCACGCTGAGCGGCGCTTCCTTGCCGCGCGCCCCTGCGCTCGCTATCTATCGCTGATGGCAACCCTGCCCTCCACCGAGCCGATCGCCCTCACCGAGCCGGCGCGCCCGTCCCTGATCGGGCTCAGTCGCGACGAGCTGGTGGCGGAGATGGCGGCGTTCGCGCCGGCGGCCGACCGCCCCAAGTTGCGCGCGCGCCAGCTCTGGCATTGGATCTATGCCCAGGGCGCGACTGATTTCTCAGCCATGACCACGCTTTCGCGCACCTTGCGCGAGGCGCTGGCGCAGGCCTACGACCTGGCGCGGCCCGAGGTCGCCCGCCACCAGGTCTCGACCGACGGCACCCAGAAATGGCTGCTCCGCTTCGCCGACGGCAACGAGGCGGAGTCGGTGCACATCCCGGAATCCGATCGCGGCGCGCTTTGCGTCTCCTCCCAGGTCGGCTGCACCCTCACCTGCCGCTTCTGCCACACGGGTACGCAACGGTGGGTGCGCAACCTGACCACGCCCGAGATGGTCGCCCAGGTGATGATCGCGCGCGATAGCCTGGGCGAATGGCCGACGCCCGCAGACCGGCGGCTGCTCTCCAACATCGTGATGATGGGCATGGGCGAGCCGCTCTACAATTTCGACAACGTCGCCAAGGCGCTTCATATCGCCATGGACAAGGAGGGGCTCGGCCTCTCCAAGCGGCGCATCACGCTCTCCACCGCCGGCGTGGTGCCCATGATCCCCCGCGTCGGACGCGAGCTCGGCGTCAGGCTCGCCATCTCGCTCCATGCGGTGACCGACGAACTGCGCGACCGCATCGTGCCGCTGAACCGCAAGTACCCGATTGCCGAGCTGATGCAGGCCTGCCGCGATTATCCCGGTCTCTCGAACGCCAAACGCATCACCTTCGAATACGTGATGCTGAAAGGTGTGAACGACAGACTGACCGACGCCAAGGCCCTGGTCGGGCTGCTCGCCGGCATTCCGGCCAAGGTCAACCTGATCCCGTTCAATCCGTGGCCGGGGGCGCCGTTCGAATGCTCGTCGGCCGCCGTCATCACCGCCTTCGCCGATCACCTGAGCGCGGCGAATTTGAGCGCGCCGGTGCGCACCCCGCGCGGGCGCGACATCCTGGCGGCTTGCGGTCAACTGCGCTCGATGAGCGAGCGGGTGCGCAAGGCGGCGAGCGGCGGCTGATTCCGGCTCAGTCGTTTTCCCGCGCCTCGGCGACGGCGTCGCAGATCTGCTGCAGCGAGAACGGCTTCGGCACCACCCGGTGGATCAGGGCGTCCAGGTTGTGGGCACGCTGCCGCTCGGCGGCGTAACCGGTCATCATGACGATGCGCAAGGCCGGATAGTCGCGCGCCGCCGAGAGCGCGAGCGCGATGCCGTCCAGCTCCGGCATGACGATGTCGGTCAGCAGCCGATCGTATTCGGCGCGGCGCAGCTCCTCCAGCGCCAGGCTGCCGTCGGCGACCGCGGTCACCTGGTAGCGGTGCTGGGCGAGGGCGCGGGTCACGAACTCGCGCACCGCCGGTTCATCCTCGGCGATCAGTATGCGGGCCATCAGGTTACGAATCGGTTCGCGCTACGGGCGCGGGGTGTCGGGGGGCATGTTAAGACTCTGTCCCAAGTCAATTAACGAAACGTTAAGCCGGCGCGCGGCCTTCAATAGCCGAGGGCGCAGCCGTCCTTGCGCGGCTCTGAGCCGCCGACGAGCGTCCCCTGGCGCCAGTCGATGCGGATCGCCTGGCCGCCGCCGTGGGTGGTGCCGCTCCTGACCACGCGGTGGCCGAGGCGGGCGAGGCCGCCGGCCACGTCGTCGCCGATGCCGCGCTCGAGATCGTATTCGCCCGCGTAGTGGAACGCGCGCGGGCAGTCGAGGGCCGCCTGCACGTCCATGCCGTAGTCGATGACGTTGGTCAGCAGGTGCACCTGCCCCGTCGGCTGGTAGTGGGCGCCCATGACGCCGAAGGGCATCACCACCCGCCCGCCCCGCATCAGCATGCCGGGGATGATGGTGTGCATGGGGCGCTTGCGCGGGGCGATGCAGTTGGGGTGCGTGGGATCGAGCACGAAGCCGAGGCCGCGGTTGTGGAACATCACCCCCGACTTCGGGCTGCAGAAGCCGCTGCCGAAGCTCTGGAACAGGGAATTGATGAACGAGATGGCGTTGCGGTCGCGGTCCACCACGGAGAGATAGACCGTGTCTTGCTGCGGTGGCAGCGAGGGAAGCGGCACGTTGGTCATCGCCGCGTCCATGCGGATTTTCGCACGCAAGTCGCGCGCGTGCGCCTCGGAGAGGATCGCCCTCACCGGCACCGCCGCCTGGGAAGGATCGGCGACGAAGGTGTTGCGGTCGGCGTAGGCGAGCCGCGCCGCCTCGCCCTCCAGGTGCAGCCGCGCGACCGAGACCGGGTCGTGCTTGGCCAGGTCGAACCCGGCCAGGATGTTGAGCATGACCAGGACCGTGATGCCCTGGCCGTTGGGCGGAATCTGGTAGACGTCGTGGTCGCGGTAGCGGGTGGTGATCGGCGTCACGTAGTCGGCGACCTGGGTGGCGAAGTCGTCCTCGGTGTGCAGCCCGCCGTGCGCGCGCAGGTGTGCCACCATGTCGGCCGCGACCGCGCCCCGGTAGAAGCCGTCGCGCCCCTGCTTGGCCACCGCTCGGAACGTGCGGGCGAGCGCCTGCTGGCGGTGGATCGCGCCTTCGCCCGGCGCCGCTCCGCCGGGGAGGAAGATGCGGCGTGCGGATCTGTCGTGGCTGAGGCGCTCCGTCGCCGCGGTCCAGCGGTCGGCGACGATCGGTGCCAGCACATAGCCCTTCGCCGCGAGGCGGATCGCCGGGCGCAGCACCCGGTCGAAGCCCATGGTGCCATGGTCGGCGAGCAGCTTGGCCCAGGCGTCCACCGCCCCCGGTACGGTCACGGTGTGCACACTGTCGGGGGCGAGCTGGGAGATCCCGCGCTCGGCGTACCACTCGTAGCGCGCCGCCGCCGGCGCCCTGCCTGAGCCGTTGATGCCGATCACCTCGCCCTGGCCGCCCTTGACCAGGAGCGCGAAGCAGTCGCCGCCGATGCCGGTCGAGAACGGCTCGACCACGCAGAGGACGGCGTGTGCGGCGATCGCCGCGTCCACCGCGTTGCCCCCGGCGCGCAGAATGTCGATGGCGGCGAGCGTCGCCTGCGGGTGCGAGGTCGCCGCCATGCCGTTCGCGGCATGGACGGTGGAGCGGCCGGGAAAGTGGATGTCGCGCATGGGGCCTCCTAGATTTGCGCGGCATCATGCCCGAGGGCGTGCCAGGCAGAAAGGCCGTAAACTAAGGGGTTCCAGCCCGTCCGCTCCTCGCCTACCCTGGTCTTTGGTGCAACCGGCAGGAGGGCGCGGGCCATGCGCTTCGGGGTGTCTTTCCCGCAAACCGACATCGGCGCCGACCCTGGCGCGGCGGGGGCGTTCGCGGTAGCGGCCGAGAATCTCGGCTTCGACCACATGGCGACCTACGACCACGTCCTCGGCGCCAACAAGGCGTCGCGCCCCGATTGGACCGGCGCGTACACGTCCGCCGATTCCTTCCTCGAGCCTTTCGTGCATTTCGGCTACGTGGCGGCCCTCACGCGCACGCTCGAGCTCTCGACCCATGTGCTGATCCTGCCCCAGCGCCAGACCGCGCTGGTCGCCAAGCAGGCGGCGACCGTCGATTTTCTCTCCGGCGGGCGCCTCAGGCTCGGGGTCGGCCTGGGCTGGAACGCGGTCGAGTACGAGGCCTTGGGGTGCGACTTCCACACCCGGGGCAAGCGCAGCGAAGAGCAGGTGTTGCTCATGAAGCGCCTCTGGACCGAGCCCTACGTGACCTTCGCCGGCGCCGACCACCGCATCACCGATGCCGGGATCAACCCGCTCCCCCGGCAGCGCCCGATCCCGGTCTGGTTCGGCGGCCGTGCCCAGCCGGTGCTCGGGCGCATCGCCCGCGTCGGCGACGGGTGGGTGGTCCTGCACGCGCCCCCGAACCAGGCCATGAAGGGCGAGATCGGGACCTTGCGCCGCCTCGCCCGCGAGGCCGGCCGGCCCGAGGGCGCCGTCGGCATCGACGCCTGGGTGTCCATGGGGGAGGCCACGGCCGAAGACTGGCGGCGCGAGGTCGCGGGCTGGGCCGCGCTCGGGGCGACCCATGTGACGCTGAATACCGCGTTTCCGCGCTGGCACCACAAGCGCATCGCGGGCCGCACCACCGATGCCCACATCGCCGCCGCCAAGGCGTGGATCGCAGCGGTGAAGGGGTGAGCGGAGCCTGGCGGCGGCGGCCCGTGTCGATTGATCACGAAATCGTGATCTACTACCTTACGCACCTGATTTCCGCCGCGATCGCCTACCCTGAGGTCGCGGCCAAACAGCTGGAGAGCGCGCAATGAGCGAAACACCGGTCGATGCCAGCGCGCTCCGGGAAGAGGTCAAGAAGAAGTACCGCGAGGTCGCCGTGCGGCCGGACGGCGAGTACCACTTCCATACCGGGCGGCCGCTCGCGGCTCGTCTCGGCTATCAGCAGCGGGTGGTCGACGCCATGCCGGACGCCGCCGTCGAGTCGTTCGCCGGGGTCGGCAATCCGTTCTCGCTGCGCCGGCTGGGCAGGGGCGAGAAGGTGGTGGACGTGGGCTCGGGCGGCGGCTTCGACTGCTTCGTCGCGGCCGGCCAGGTCGGGCGCGAGGGGCGCGTGGTCGGCATCGACATGACCGCGGAGATGCTGGCCAAATCCCGCGCGACCGCGCGCGCGATGGGACTCGATCAGGTGGAGTTCCGCGATGGCCTGATCGAGGCGATGCCGGTCGCGGACGGCTGGGCGGATGTCGTCATCAGCAACGGCGTGATCAACCTCTGCCCCGACAAGAAGCGGGTGATGGAGGATATCTTCCGGGTCATGCGCCCCGGCGGCCATCTGCAATTCGCCGACATCGCCAATGGCAATCCGGTGCCCGAGGCGGCGATGCGCAACATCGACCTCTGGACTGGCTGAATCGCCGGTGGCCTGCCGTGCGCAGGCTGGCAGAAGATGCTGACCGAGAGCGGGTTCGCCGAGGTCGTGATCGGGCCGCCAGTGGACACCTTCGGCGGCGCGGGCGGCGAGAAGAGCGCGCGCCGGTTCGGCGTGTTCGGCTACGCGTTTCTGGCCAGGAAGCCCGGCTGAGGGCCGGCTCACGCCGCCTTGGGCAGACTGAGGCCCGCGGCGCCGACGGCGGCGAGCAGCTTGGCTTCCGCCGCCGCATCCAGAAGGTCGAGCGGCGGGCGCACCTGCTTCCATGCGGGGCGCCCGCTCCAGTCGGCCATGATCGACTTCAGGGCCGCGACCAGGGGGTAGGCCTCGATCGCCGCGCGCATGGCGGTCAGGCGCTCCTGCTGGGCCTCCACGTCCGTGCTGCCCTGCAGGTAGGCGTCGAACACCTGCCGCGCCGCGCCGCCGGTCACGTTGGTGGTGGCCGAAATGGTGCCGGCCCCGCCGGCGCGGAGCGTGGCGAGCAGATACCGCTCGGTGCCGGCGAACAGGCCGAAGCCGGGAAAGGCGCGCAGCAGCGCCTCCATGTGCTCCCATTTGCCGCCCGAATCCTTGAGGCCGACGAAGACGCCGGGATAGGCCTCGCGCAGGCGCGCGATCACCGCGATCGGAGTCTCCAGGCCGGTCATCGCCGGGAAGTGATAGATGTAGACTCTGAGGCGCGCATCCCCCACCCGGTCCACCAGCTCGGCGAAGGAGCGGTAGAGCCCCGCGTCGCTGATCTTCTTATAGTAGAAAGGTGGCAGCACCAGCACCCCGGCGGCGCCCAGCGCCACCGCCCGCTTGGTCAGGGCGACAGTGTCGGTGATGGCGCAGCACCCGGTCCCCGGCATCAGCTTGGCCGGGTCGATGCCGCCTTGGACCGCCGCCTCCATCAGGCGGATGCGCTCGTCCACCGAGAACGAGTTGGCCTCGCCGGTGGTCCCCAGGATCCCGAGGCCATGGCACCCCTGGGCGAGCAGCCATTTGCCGTGGGCGACGAAGGCCGGATAGTCGGGCGAAAGGTCCGGCTTCTGCGGGGTGAGGACGGCGGCGAAGACACCCGAGAGGGGCTGCGGCAGGGGCTGAATCATGGGCGGGTCTCCTGGCAAGGGCGCGCGCCGCAGTATGGCAGCGCCGCGGGGAGCAGACCAAGCCCCCCGCGCTATTCCGCCGGCTGCCCCCAGGTGACGCCGCCCTGCGCCCGGAGCGCGGCGAGCGCGGTCCCGTGCACGGCGAAGTACCCCTCCGCCACTGGATGCAGGCGGCTGCCGACGGCGGCGTGGAGCGCGGGGAGGGCGTGGAACGGCACCGCCGGCACCAGGTGGTGCTCGGCGTGGTAGGACATGTTCCAGAAGAGCGCGCGCAGCCACGCGGGCGCGCGCGTCGTGCGGGTGTTGCGGCGCAGGTCCGGGCCTTCCGCGCATTCGCCGTGCTCGGCGATCCGCATCCAGCGCATGCAGGGCTCGCCCAGGAAGCGCGGCAGCAGCCAGAGGATCAGCGGCGCCGACCATTCCCCCGCCGCCGCCGCGCCCGCGAGGATCACGGCATAGACGGCGAGGGTCACCCGCGCCTCGCGGAACATGCGCCGGTGGCGCTGGCGGGGGAGGAAATAGACTTGCACCGGCTCGATTCGCCCCATGGCATGCAGGACCAGCCAGAGGAAGTTGCGGCGCCAGAAGGGAATCCCACTCACATACCAGAGATAGTCGCCGAGCGTCGCCTGCCGGGGCAGCACCATGTCCGGGTCGCGCCCGCGGATCTGGGTGTAGCGGTGGTGTGCCAGGTGCGAGTGCCGGAACACGTCCGGCGGCACCAGGTAGACGAGACAGAGGAGCCAGTAGGCGCCCTCGTTCAGCCAGCGCGTGCGGAAGGGCGTGGCATGGGCGCACTCGTGCACGGGGGCGAACAGGAAGCACATGACGAAGCCGTGCAATAGTATAGTGGGAAGCAGCAGCGCCGAGGCGCGGCACTGCCAGACCAGCGCCCCCGTGAGCAGCAGCGCCGCCATGTGCCCGCCGAGATAGACCAGCCCCCAGCCGTCGCTGCGGACGGTGAAGCGCTTGACCGCTTTCCGGTCGATCACCGCCTCGCGCCCGCGAGCGACATCCATGCCGATCTCCATGCCCCATGATGCCGAGAGGTGCGCCGGCGGGCAACCGGTTCGCGCCGCCCCTTCCCTAACGACCGCCTGCGCGCTATTGCACAGTCTCGGCGAGGGTAGCGGAGGGCTCGCGTGACCCAGCGCGCCAAGTATCTGGTGATCGGCCGCGGCATGCTGGGAACGGCGGCCGGCATGCATCTGGCCACCGTCGCGGGCGACGCCGTCCTCCTGCTCGGCCCGGGCGAGCCGGTGGGGGCGGCGCGGGTGCCGCTCGGTGCCTTCCACGATGCCGGGCGCATCACCCGCATTGCCGACGAGAATCCGGTCTGGGCCGAATTCGCCCGCCACTCCATCGCCCGCTACCGCCAGCTCGAGGTGGAATCCGAGATTCCCTTCTACCGCACCTGCGGCCTGCTCTGGCTGGACGCGGACTCGGCGCGCCTCGCCCATGCCGCCGAGGTCGGGGCGGAGGCCTGCGCCGACGTGGTGCTGTTGAGCGCGGAGGAGGCGCGGGAGCGGTTCCCCGAGATTGCCGTGCCGGCCACGGCGGCATGCGCCTGGCAGCCGCGCCAGGCCGGGGTGATCGACCCCCGCGCCTACCGCGCGGCCATGGAGGAGCGCACGATCGCCAAGGGCGGGCGGGTGCTGGACGCGGTCGCCGCCGCACTCGCGGTCGATGGCGGCGGCGTCACCGTCGCGCTGGCCGAGGGCGGGCAAATCCGCGCCGAGCGGGCGCTCATCGCGACCGGTGCCTATGGCGCGCTCGACGGTCTGGCCCAGCGGCGCCTGCCACTCGCCGTGCTCAGGCGCACCACCGTCATGGCCGAAGTGGCGGCTGAGGCGGCGGCCGGGCCGCTCGCCGACCTGCCGAGCCTGATCGGCAAGCTGGCGCCCGCGCCCTGGTGGTACCTGACCCCGCCGCTGCTCTACCCGGACGGGCGCTATTACGTGAAGATCGGCGAGACCGGCGAGGAGATCGCCCTGACCGACGTGGCGGCGCTGGACGCCTGGTTCGCGGGCGCCGGCGATCCGCGCGTGGTCGAGTTCCTGCGGGCGGTGGTCGCCCGCGTCCTGCCCTCGGTCGAAGTGCTCTCCTGGCGGAGCCGCGGCTGCGCCGTGGTGCACACCCCCCACGGCCTCCCCCTCCTCGACTGGGCGCACCCGGCGCGCCTCGCCGTGGCCTTGGGGTGCATGGGCTCGGCCGCCAAGTCGGCGGATGCCATCGGCGAGTGCGCGGCGCGCCTGCTCCAGGGTCAGCCGTTCCCGGGCGGTCTCGACCCGGCCCGCTTCACCTTCGCCGCCGCCGGCTGAGCCGGCGGCTCAGATGAAGACCATGGCGCCCTGGTCCGAGGCGCCGGTCAGGAACGTGACCAGGCCGGCGATGCGGATATCGAGATCTGCTCTCAGCGATTCGTGCGCGAGCCCGAGGGCGCGCAAGCCCATCTCGCAGACCAGGAACCGCGCGCCCAGCGCGCCGCAGGCGGCGAACAATTCCTCGATCGTCGCCACGCCGCGCGCGCCGAACGAGGCATCCAGCTCGAGCGCGCTTCCCCTGCCGCTCGAGACCGGGAGGCCGGCCCACCCCGGCGTGCCGTCCGCGGCGGCGCGTGTCAGCGCCCGGCTCGCCCACATGGTGAAGAAGAGGGTGACGGGGCGGTCGATGGCGAGCGCCGCGCTGGCCATGGCGAGGCCGTAATGGATGCGGTCGAAATCGCCCGAGAAGAGGACGATCGCGAGCGAGTCAGGCGGTCGCGGGCTGGTGGGGCCGGGCATGGTGCTGGCTCAGGTCCTTGATGGTGGCGTGGTCGCTGCACAGCGGGCATTCGGGATCGCGGCGCACGCGCACCTTGCGGAACTCGGTCGAGAGCGCATCGACCACCAGCAGCCACCCCGACAGGCTGTCGCCGATGCCGAGCAGTTCCTTGATGATCTCACTGGCCTGGAGCGAGCCGATGGCGCCGACCACGGCGCCCAGCACGCCCCCCTCGGCGCAGGAGGGGACCAGGCCCGGCGGCGGCGCCTCGCGGAAGACGCAGCGGTAGCAGGGATGGGGCGGGCCCAGATGCGCCTTGTAGGTCGAGAGCTGGCCGTCGAAGCGCAGCACCGCGCCCGAGACCAGCGGCTTGCCGCCCAGATAGCAGGCGTCGTTCAAGAGAAAGCGGGTCGCGAAATTGTCGCTGCCGTCGGTGATCAGATCATAGCCGGCGATCAGCGCCGCCACGTTGTCGGGGCCGAGGCGGACCCGGTGGGTCTCGATGGCGACCTCGGGGTTGATGGCCAGCGCCGCCGCGCGTGCGCTCTCGACCTTGAGGGCGCCGATGCGGGCGGTCGCGTGGGCGATCTGGCGCTGCAGGTTGGAGAGCTCGACCCGGTCGTCGTCGACGATGCCGATGGTGCCGACCCCGGCGGCGGCGAGATAGAGCACCAGCGGCGAGCCCAGCCCGCCGGCGCCGACCACGAGCACGCGCGAGTGCAGCAGCTTCGCCTGCCCGACCCCGCCCACTTCGTGCAGGATGATGTGGCGCGCGTAGCGCCGCATCTGGCTCTCGCTGAACTCGAAGCTCAACCGTTCCTCACTCACGCGTGGCCCGTGGAGCCGAACCCGCCCGGCCCCCGCGCGCTCTCGGGCAGGGCCGCCGCTTCCGCCCAGGCCAGGCGGGCGATGGGCGCGATCACCAGTTGGGCGATGCGCATGCCGCGGCGGAGCGTGACCGGCGCCGCGCCCAGGTTGATCAGGATCACACCGACCTCGCCGCGGTAGTCGGCGTCGATGGTGCCGGGCGCGTTCAAGACGGTGACGCCGAACTCGCGCGCGAGCCCTGAGCGTGGCCGCACCTGGGCCTCGTAGCCCGCCGGCAGCGCGAGCGCGATCCCGGTCGGGACCAGGGCGCGCGCCCCCGGCGCCAGCACCATTTCGGTTGCGATCGCCGCCACCAGATCGACCCCGGCGGCCTGCGCCGTGGCGTAGGCGGGAAGCGCGAGGTCCGCCCCATGGGCGAGGCGCCTCACCGGCACCCGCACCTCGCTCATCGCGCGGGCCGGGGCAGCGCGGCGGCGATGCGCGTTGCGAGGCGCGTGCCGATCTCGGCCTTGGTCATGGCCGGCCAGTCCTCGACGCCGGATGCGGTGATGACGTGGATCCGGTTGTGCTCGCCGCCGAAGACGCCGGAGGCGGGCGAGACGTCGTTGGCGAGGATCCAGTCGCAGCCCTTGGCAAGCCGCTTCGCCTGCGCGTACTCGACCACGTTCTCGGTCTCGGCGGCGAAGCCGATCACTAGGCGCGGCCGGCGCGGCCCCGGCGCCGCCAGGGTCGCCAGGATGTCCGGGTTCTCGGTGAGATCGAGGGTCGGGGCCGCACCCTTGGCCTTCTTCAGCTTCTGCGCACCCGTACTCGCGACCCGCCAGTCGGCGACGGCGGCCGCGCAGACGGCGACCTCGGCCGGCAGCGCCGATTGGCAGGCCGCCAGCATCTCGCGCGCCGATTCGATCGCGACCAGTGTCACGCCGGGCGGCGCCGGCAGTTGCGTCGGGCCGCTGACCAGGGTGACGGTGGCACCGGCCCGGGCGAGTGCCGCCGCGACCGCGTGGCCCTGTTTGCCGGAGGAACGGTTGGCAATGAAGCGCACCGGATCGATCGCCTCGACGGTCGGGCCACTGGTGACGAGCGCCCGCACCCCCGCCAGTGCGCCCTGGTGCGCGAGCGCGTCCGCGATCGCCGCGAAGATCGTCTCGGGCTCGGCCATGCGGCCCGCGCCCACTTCGCCACAGGCGAGATCGCCGGCCTCGGGGCCGACCACCTGGATGCCGTCGCCCTGGAGGATGGCGAGATTGCGCCGGGTCGCCGGGTGTTCCCACATGCGCACATTCATGGCCGGGGCGATCAAGACCGGTTTGTCGGTCGCCAGGAGCAGCGTGGTGGCCAGGTCGTCGGCGCGGCCCCCGGCCATCCGCGCCATGATGTCGGCGGTGGCCGGGGCGACCACCACTAAATCCGCCTCGCGGCTGAGGCGGATATGGCCCATCTCGCTCTCGTCGGTGAGGGAGAAGAGATCGGTATAGACCTTGTCTTCGCTGAGCGCCGCGACCGAGAGGGGCGTCACGAAGTGCTCGGCGGCGCGGGTGAGGACGGCGCGCACGCCCGCGCCCGCGTCCCTCAGGCGGCGGATCAGGATCAGCGCCTTGTACGCGGCGATCCCGCCCGAGATCACCAACAGGATGCGGCGGCCGTCTAACGGGGACCCGGTCACGCGGACCTCATGAGTTGCCTTGCCTAGAAGGTAATGCCGCCGAGCGGGCGGGCAAAGGGGCACCTCAGCCAAACAGCAGCGCGAAGGCAAAAGCGGCCGGATACCTGCGGCAAGGGTCGCCCCCCACCCTGGCCCTCCCCCGCAAGGGGGGGAGGGGACGCGCGGCACAACCCGGAACTCCCCCCTCCCCTTGCGGGAGGGGGGAGGGGGAAGGGTACTTAGCCGCTGCGAGTCAGAGCAAACTTGGGTAGTTGCTCAGTTTGAAAATCTAGGCTGTTCGCAGCGAAGGGCGCACGCCGGGTAGAAAGCGCCGCCCTTCCGTTGCAATGCCTTGCCGCGATTACTCGGCGGCTTTCGCCGCTAAACCCCTGGCCGTTCTACCAACGACCGTGCCGGAGGGCCGAGGACTTCCGCCCCGGGAGTTCTCCGGGAGGCTGTTTAAGTAGCTTCACAAGAAGCCACATGCACCCTCCTTTCACGCCACTCACGACAACCACAACGACGCCTTCAGATCACGCCAGAAGGCCGGTGCCTTTCAAAAAGACGCACTACCGAAACTTCCTGTAGCCCTGGATCTGTCCCGGCAATCGAACGTGCGGATCGGCATCTCCGCAAATGAGCAGGGGCCACTCCGAAGAGCGGCCCCTGAGCCGACAGCACGCTGCCGGCGGGTATCTTAAAACAACTGAATTATGCCGCAATCCCAGTTGTCAAGCACTGAACCGCACATTCAGCCGAACAGCAGCGCGAGGATCAGCGCGGCGCCCGCCAGCAGGGCGGCCTGGCGCCAGAAGCGGCGCTCGCCTTCCAGGTGCGCCAGGGCGCGGGCGTTCGCCCCGCCGTCCGCCAGCCGCTCCAGCCCGCGCGCGATCGCCGGCAGCCGGCCGACCAGGGTGACCGCCTCCGCCGCCGCGACGCCTAGGCGCGCCCCCGGCCCCAGGTGCAGGGCGCCCCAGGCGGCGAATTCGGCGTCGGCGAGCGTCCACATGTTCACCGCCGGGTTCAGGCGCCGGCCGATCCCCTCCGCCAGCAGCATGTTCTTCTGCAGCAGCAGCAGTTGCGGCTGGGTCTCCATCTGGAACGCCTGTGTCACCTGGAACAGTTGGGCGAGCAGGCGCGCGAGCGAAATTTCGGCGAGCGGCCGGCCGAGGATCGGCTCGGCGATCGCCCGCGCCGCCTGGGCGAACGCGGCCTCCGACCGGTCGGCCGGCACATAGCCGGCGGCGACGTGGACGCGGGCCACCGCGGCATAGTCGCGCTCCAGGAACCCCTTCAGCATCAGAGCGAGGTAGCGCCGGGTCTGGGCGTCGAGCCGGCCCATGATGCCGAAGTCGACCGCGGCGATCGCGCCGTCCGCGGTGACGAACAGGTTGCCGGGGTGCAGGTCGCCGTGGAAGAAGCCGTCACGGAACACCTGGGCGAAGAGCGCGCCGACCGCCTGCGCCAGGATCGTGTCAGGGTTGTGGCCGGCCGCGATCAGGCGCTCGCGGTCGTCGATGCGGATGCCCTCGACCCGGGCGAGGGTGAGGACGCGGCGGCCGGTGCGCTGCCAGTCGACCTTGGGCACGCGAAAGCCCGCCGCCTCGCCCAGGTTTTCGGCCAGCTCGGCGGCGGCGGCGGCCTCCATGCGCAGATCCATCTCGATGCGCACGGTCTCGGCGAGGGTGTCCACCACCGCCCCCAGGCGCAGGCGGCGGAGGTCTGGACGCAGCCGCTCCGCCAGGCGCGCGAGCCGGCGCAGCAGGGCGACGTCGGCGGCGAAGGCGTCCTCCACCCCCGGGCGTAGCACCTTCACGGCGACCGCCGCGCCGGCATCGGTGGTGGCGAAATGCACCTGGGCGATCGAGGCGGCGGCGACGGGGGTGTCGTCGAAACTTGCGAACACCTGGTCGACGGGCCGGCCGAGCTCGGCCGCGATGGTGGCGCGCGCCTGTGCAGTCGGGAAGGGCGGCAGGCGGTCCTGGAGCTGGGCGAGGTCGGCGGCCAGCGCCTCGCCGATCAGGTCGGGCCGGGTAGAGAGCGCCTGCCCCGCCTTGATGAAGCCGGGGCCGAGGGCGAACAGCGCCGCGGCCAGCCGCTCACCCGGCCGCCCCGCCACCCCCTTGGCCGCGAACCGCTGCACCAGCGACACGGCAAAGTGTGGCAGACCGAGCGCGCCGAGCGGGAACAGGGCGTCGTGGCGGGCGAAGGTGCGAAAAATCGCGAGGAGGCGGAAGAGCAAGTCCTAAAACCCTTCCTCCCAGTGGGAGGAAGGGACTTTTGCGATCTGATTCACGTCTTCCACCCCGAATGTAGGGCCACTACCCCGCCCGCGAACGTGCGTACCCCGACCCCGCCGAACCCGGCCGCGCGGATCATGCCGGCGAAGCGCCCGGCGTCGGGGAAGCGACGGATGCTCTCCGCCAGGTAACGATAGGCCGCGCGGTCGCCGGCGACCGCCGCGCCCAGCATCGGCAGCACGCGCGCATTGTAGCGCTCGTAAAAAAGCGCGATGGCCGGGTTGGGGGGCGGCGAAAACTCGAGACACAGGAACCGACCGCCGAATTTGAGCACCCGTGCCGCCTCGGCGAGGGCTGCATCGATCCGGGTCACGTTGCGGATGCCGAACGCGATCGTCACCGCATCGACCGCGCGGTCGGGGAGCGGCAGGCGCTCCGCATCGCCCGCGATCCACTCGATGCCCTCCAGCACGCCCTGGTCGATGGCGCGGTCGGCGCCAGCGCGCAGCATGCCGGGGGTCAGGTCGCAGACCAGGAGCCTGAGGTCAATTCCGGCGGCACGGGCGCGGGCGCGCAGCCGGAGCGCGATGTCGCCGGTGCCGCCTGCCACATCCAGCACGGTCATGCCCGGAACCAGGCGGAGCTGCTCCACCATGGCCTGCTTCCAGCCGCGGTGCAGCCCGACGCTCATCAGATCGTTCATCAGGTCGTAGCGGCCGGCGACGCGCGCGAAGAGCTCGCGCACGAGGCGCGCCTTCGCCGCCTCGGGCACGACAGAATCGCCGAAATAGGTCTCGCCCGGCGCCGGTTTGGGGCTTGCGCTCATGGCGCTGGACCATAGCCGACGGGCGGGGCCTGCGCTACCTTCGCGCCATGCCCGAGCTGCCGGAGGTGGAGACGGTCGTGCGCGGCCTCGAGGCGCGCTTGCCCGGGCGTGCCCTGGTCTGGGTGGAAAGCCGCCGCCCCGACTTGCGCTTCCCGCTCCCGCAAGGATTTGCCGCCCGCCTCACCGGGCGGCGGGTGCTCGGCGTCGCACGCCGGGCGAAATACATCCTGGTGCACCTCGACGGCGGACTGGTCTGGATGGTGCATCTCGGCATGTCGGGCCGCCTCGTCCTCGGCAACGGTTCCGCCGCGCCGCCGGCGCTGCACGAGCACGTCAGCGTGCGCTGCGACGACGGCACCACCCTCACCTACCGCGACCCGCGCCGCTTCGGCATGATGGACCTGGTCGAGGCGGGCGCGCTCGCCGATCACCCCTTGCTCCGCCACCTCGGAATCGAGCCGCTGACGGAGGCGTTCACCGGGCCTGTGCTGGCCGCGCTCTTCCGCGGCCGGCGCACCAGCGTGAAGGCGGCCCTGATGGATCAGCGGCTCGTCGTCGGGGTCGGCAACATCTACGCCTGCGAGGCGCTCTACCAGGCCCGCCTGTCGCCGGCGCGGCTGGCCGGCACGGTGGTCGGCGCGCGCGCGGCGCGGCTGGTGGCAGCGATCAAGGCGGTGCTCACGCGCGCCATCGCCGCCGGCGGGTCCTCGCTCCGCGACTACGTCCAGGCGAGCGGCGAGGACGGCTATTTCCAGCACCAGTGGGCCGTCTATGACCGCGCGGGCGAACCCTGCCCTGCTTGCGATTGCGGCGGCGGCATCCGCCGCATGACCCAGGGCGCGCGTTCCACCTTCTATTGCCCGGTGCGGCAGCGATGAGGCGCGTCGCCCTGGCCCTGGCGCTCGCACTCCTCGCCGCCACGGCGCGGGCCGACGGTTTTCTGTCGGTCGGCGAGGACGTGCCCCTGATGCCGGGGCTCGCCGAGGACCGGGCGAGCGCCTTCGTCTTCGACAAGCCCGAGGGGCGCATCGCCAGCGCCCAGGCGAGCGGCGCCGTCGAGGCGGCAGCGGTTGCCGCCTTCTACGCCCGGGCGCTGCCCGCGCTGGGATGGACCGCCGCCGGGCCGCTGCAATACCAGCGTGAGGACGAGCGCCTCACGCTCACGGTCGAGGTCGCACCCAATGGTGCGCTGGTGCGCTTCTTCCTCACCCCGGACGACCAGCTTCCGAGCAACAAGAAGGACACGCCATGAGCTACACCCTGGTCACCGTCGCGCGCGAGGGCGCCGTCGGCCTCGTCACCCTCAACCGGCCCGAGGCGCTGAACGCGCTCAACAACGCGCTCATCGCCGACCTCAACCGGGCGCTCGAGGAGCTCGAGGCCGATGCCGGCATCGGCGCCATCGTGCTCACCGGCTCGGCCAAGGCGTTCGCCGCCGGGGCCGACATCAAGGAGATGCAGCCGCGCTCCTACATGGACGCCTTCGGCAGCGACTTCATCGGTCCGTGGGAGCGCATCACCCAGTGCAAGAAGCCAGTGATCGCGGCGGTGTCCGGCTTCGCCCTCGGCGGCGGGTGCGAGCTGGCCATGATGTGCGACCTGATCATCGCCGCCGAGAGCGCGCGCTTCGGCCAGCCCGAGATTAACCTCGGCATCTTCCCCGGCGTCGGCGGCACCCAGCGCCTGACCCGTGCCATCGGCAAGGCCAAGGCCATGGATCTGATCCTCACCGGGCGCATGATGGACGCGGCCGAGGCCGAGCGCGCCGGACTGGTCGCCCGCGTGGTGCCGGGCGAGAAGCTGCTGGAAGAGGCGCTCAAGATGGCGGCGGTGGTCGCCGCCAAGTCGAAGCCGATCCTCGCCATGGCCAAGGCGGCGGTGAACCGCGCCTTCGAGACCACGCTCGCGGAGGGATTGCGCTTCGAGCGTGCACTGTTCTATTCGACCTTCGCCACCGCCGACCAGAAGGAAGGCATGAGCGCGTTCATGGAGAAGCGGGCACCAAGATTTATCGACAAGTGACAAAAGTCCCTACCGCCCCGCGAGGCGGAAGGGACCTTTGCTTTGCCCCTCACGCCCTTGGAGCCCCGACCCAGGGGCGGTGCAAGGCGAGTGGAATGGCGGCGCCGAGGGCGGCGATCAGCGTCGCCGCGCCGTGGACGAGGGCCGCGCCGAGGGGTGTCGACATCCCCGCCGGCACCACCGCACCCAGCACCGCGCCACCGCCATAAGTCAGCAGCAGCGCGACCGGAACCACCAGGAGCGCGGTCAGGCCGATGAGGGCGATCGGATGCGCCTCGCGCCCCGACAGCACCCGCGCGAGAAGCGCGGCGGCAAGCACCACGACCGTCAACCAGAGCAGCAGCGCGACCGCGGCACTCGGGCCGCCCCGGGCGACCAGCGTGCCGACGCCGCCGACGGCGAGGCCGATTGCCGCGACCGCCCACCAGGGGGTGAGCTGCACAGCGTAGACCGTGAGCGCGAGGCTGAAGATCGCCGCCCGGCGCGCGAGCGGCAGGTCGCGGTGCTGAGACGCCCGCATCCCGGCCGCGACCGCGGCCGCGAGGGGAAGCGCGAGGGCCACGACGAAGGCCAACGCGCGCCAGGCGGCGTCGATCATAGCCATCCCCCCGGCGCCGCCCGCGCCGCCCAGCAGCCGCCGCAGGCTGCCCCCGTCGACCCCGGCCACCAGGAGCGCCGCTGCCAAGGCGCCGGCAAGGAGGGTGAGCACCGGCGCCTCCAGCCACGGCCGCGCCGCGACCGCGAGGCGTCCGCCGACCAGGGCGGCGCCGGCGCCGATCCAGAGCAGCGCCGCGGTAACGACCAGCGGCGCCAGCGGCCCGGCCCCCGTTGCCAGGCGCGGCCCGAGCGTGGGCGGGCGGAGGAGGAGCAGGCCGACCACCAGGCCGGTGCCGGCGATACCCAAGAGAACCGCGGCCCCAAGCCCCCGCGTTGGCGCGGGCTCGGCCCGCGCCGTCGCCTGGTCGGGCGCCCGCATGTCGATCCCCGGCGCCGGCGGCGCGCGGCGCAAACTACGCGCCCGGGGCGGCACGGTGGCGCTGATCAAGCACCCCGTGGCGAAGGCGAGGACGGGCGCGGTCAGCCCCGGAGCGCCACTGGCGAGGAACACCTGGCCGAACTCGACCAGTGCGGCGACCAGGGTGATCGCGATGGTGGCGCCGAGTGCCGGGGCCCCGGCCGCGCGTATCAGCGCCACCGTCCCGCCAAAGAGCAGCACCTCGCGCGCGATCGCGCCGAGCGCCACCGGCACCACGGACGGCAGATCGGCGGAGGGCAGCCACTCGATCGCCACCGCCCGGCTCCGCGGCAGGAAGGGCCAAAGCCCACTCAGCACCAGCATCAGGACCGCACAGGCCGCGGACCGCCCGCTCGCGCTCCGTCCGGTAGCCAGCGGAAGGCGCCGTACCAGAGGAGGAGCGCCCCGAGCGCCCCGGCCAGATCGGTCGGCGACAGACCGTTGCGATGGACGACGGCCTTAAGCGCGAGCGTCGGCACCATCAGGAGCGCGAAGCGGAGGGTCGCTCCCTCCCGGCGCGGCGCCGCAAAGGCGGCAAGCACCAGCAGCCAGCCGAGGCCGAGGCCGAGAGCCGTCGCCACGTCGACGCGCGCAAGAAAAGTGGCGAGGATCGCGAGCGGCTCGGCCGAAGGATAGTCGAGGAGCGGCTTCATCAGCGCGACGAACGCGCCCGGGCTGGTCACCGGCAGGTAGGGCGCGAGGTGCGCGGCGAGCAGGGCGAGGACCAGGATCACGCTCGCCGGCAGCGCCAGCTTCAGGCCGTCCCGGTCGCGGCGCGCCAGCCCCGGCACCGCTGCCACCAGCGCGCCGAGCGCGGCGCCGAAGGCCGCATAGCCCAGCCAGCCCAGGCTTGCCCCCGCCCGGTTCGGGCGCAACAACAAGATCAGGAGCGAGAGCGCGATCGCGAGGGCGATGGCGCCGAACGCCCGGTCCACCAGCCGGCGGTCGGTGAATACGGCGTGGGTCCCGATCAGGCCGATCGGCACCATCAGCATCATGTGTTTGAACCCGACCCCCAGCCCGATCCCGGTCCAGGGCGCGGAGAGCACTTGGGTCAAGCCGCCGAGATCGGGCAGTCCTACCCGGTTCAACGGATAGAGCGCGCCGTAGACGACCAGGACCGCGACGACGGCGAGAAGGGCCTGCATGGGTGCGCCGCTGGCGGTGCCGGGGGCTTCGCCGGCCGGTTGCTAGGGCGACAACTCTACGGCCCGCGGCCCGCGACCGACAAGCCGCGCGGTTGGCGGTGCGCGGTTGCAAACGGCAGCAGGTCCGCGCTGTGCTGCAACGGGCAGCGGCCCGACCGTGCGATCAATATGCAGACGTCCCGCGCTTGGTCGATGGCGGGCAGCGCCCGGGCGACCAGGTGGGACAGATCGCACCGGTGGCCGAGGCAATAGGTCGCCGCCAGTTTGCGGCGAGAGGCGGTTTGACGCTGGTCGAGCGGAAGCCTCATGGCTGTCACCAATCCTCCCGAGCCGGCCCCCCTCCCGGTAACGTTAATCGTGGGAAATATTCGTTAAAGTGCCGTTAACGCCCGAGTCGCCGACAGGAATTCCTCCTTCGGAGGAGCCTGCGACAGGCTCGGGAAGCGGCCCTACGGCAAGCGGCAGGAGGCGCCTCGGTGCAGACGGTATCCGTGAGCGATCGCGTGATCCCTGCCCCCGACGGATCGCAGATTCGCGAACTGGTGCGCGAACCGGCGGCGAGCCTGGTGCACTGCCGGCTGCCAGCAGGGGCGGTCAGCCGCGCGGTGGCCACCAGAGCGTCACCGAGCTCTGGTATCTGCTTGCCGGCCTGGGCGAGGTCTGGCGCTCGGACGGCGCGCGCGAAAGCGTGGTCGCCGCGCGGCCGGGACTTTCGCTCGGCATCCTGCCCGGCACCAGCTTCCAGTTTCGCGCCAGCGCCGCGGCTCCCCTCGACATCCTGATCGCCACTATTCCGGCGTGGCCCGGTGCGCACGAGGCTGAGCGGGTCGCCGATCATTGGCCGACCCAAGGTTGAGGGGGCGGCGCTGCGGGTGCATCTGGACGAGATCGGGCGCCACGATTACGGTGGTCCCCTGACCAGCAACCCGACCGGCGTGGTGCCCGTGGTGCCGGAGATCGATATCACCTTAGCCCATGGGCGGACGCGGCCGGGTGCCGGGCGGACCGCCCCATGAGCGCGCCCGCGCCGCCGCCGCTCGCGGCGATCACCGGCTATCACGCCCATGTCTATTTCGATCCCTTGACCAAGGCGGCGGCGGCGGCCCTGCGCGCGGAGATCGAGCGCCGCTTCCCGGTCGAGATGGGGCGCTGGTGGGATCGCCCGATCGGCCCGCACCCGGAGCCCATGTACCAGGTCGCGTTCGGGACGGCCGAATTTCCGCGCCTGGTCCCCTGGCTGATGCTGAACCGGGGCGAACTCACGATCCTGGTGCATCCCTCGACCGGCGACGACCGCGCCGACCATGCCGACTATCCCATGTGGCTCGGGCGGGCGCTCACCCTCCGGCTCGCGTTCTTCGATGAGTTGGAGGCCGCGCGCGCGGCCGCACCCAAGAAACCGACGCCGGAGGCGCCCGCATGAGCCAAACCGCCGCCCTGCCCGCCGGCGCCGCCATCGCCGACCTCTTCAAGGGCGCCATGCGGCGCCTCGCCGCCAGCGTCACCGTCATCACCGCGAGCCATCAGGACCGCCGGGGCGGCATGACGGCGACGGCGGTCTGTTCGGTCTCGGTGGTGCCGCCGCTGCTCCTCGTCTGCGTCAACCGCCAGGGCTCGACCCACCCGCTCATCCGGGATTCGGGACGCTTCGCCGTGAACCTCTTGGCGGCGGGGCAGGATGCGGTCGCGGGCGCCTTCGCCCGCTCCGCCCTGAGCGGGGAAGACCAGTTCGACGTCGCCGGCATTTGGTCGCCGGCGCCGGGCGGCATGCCGCTCCTGGCCGGCGCGGCCGCCACCCTGGTCTGCCGGGTCGAGACCACGGTCGAGGCGGGATCGCACACGGTCTTCATCGGCGCGGTCGAGGCCGTGCACCTGCCCGAGCCGGCGCCCGAGGCTCTGGTCTATGCGGCAGGTGGGTATAAGAGGTTGATGTAGTGACAAAAGCCCTCCCTCCCGGATGGGAGGGAGGGTTTGGATGAGTGGGTGAACCACGCGCCGGCAGGCGCGCGTCTCGGCCGTTAGCGCGCTCCGCGCGCTTGGCTCCCCGCCATCCCATCGGGCGCGGTTGCCGCCCGCGGCCGATCCTTCCTCCCCTGCAAGGGGAGGAAGGGACTTTGGAGACCCTTATGCCCAAACGCTTTCTTGCCGCGGTCATGCGGCACGAGACCAACACCTTCTCGCCGCTGGCGACCCCGCTCGCCGCCTTCGGCCGCGGCCAGGGTGGCAGGGGACCGCTCGCGGGCGAAGCGGCGATTGCCGCCTACCGCGGCACCAACAATCCGCTCGCCGCCTTCATTGCGATCGCACAATCCGAAGGGGCCGACCTCGTGGTACCGATCGCCGCCAACGCGGCGCCCTCGGGGCGGGTCGCGGACCGGGCGTTCGCGGCGATCGCCGACACCATCCTGGCGGCGGTCGCGGGTGGCTGCGATGCCCTCTTCCTCGACCTGCATGGAGCGATGGTGACGGAGACGCTGGACGACGCCGAAGGCGAGCTGCTGACGCGCATCCGCCGGCTCGCGCCCGATCTGCCAATCGCCGTCGCCCTCGACTTCCACACCAACTTTTCGGCCGCCATGGCGCAGGCGACCACTATCGCCGGCTATCGCACCTACCCCCATGTGGACATGGCGGAGACGGGCACGCGGGCCGGGCGCGCGCTGCTCGGTGTCCTCGCGGGCGCGGCGGCTCCCGCGATCCTCTGGCGTTCGCTGCCCATGCTCACCCACATGCAGCGGCAGACGCCTGGGCGCCCGCCCATGCGGCCGGTGATGGCGCGCGCCATTGCCGCCGAGGCGGCTGGCGAGGTGCTGCTGGCGAGCGTGCTCGGCGGCTTTCCCCTGGCCGACATCCCTTATGTCGGCGTGACTCCCGTGATCGTCGCCGACGAGGCCAAGCGCGCGGCGGCCGAGGCCCTGCTGGAGGATCTGTCGGTGCGTCTCTGGGAGAGCCGCGCCGAGTTCCTGGAGACCATCGAGCCGATGGAGCAGTCCATCGCCCGCGCGAAACTTTTGGGCGAAGGGGGCCTGGACGAAGGGGGCGGCCCCGTGGTGCTCGCCGATCACGGCGACAACACCGGCGCCGGCGGCCCGGCCGATGGCATGGCGGTCCTGGCGGAGGTGCTGCGCCAGGGGCTGGAGGGGGTCGCGGCCGGCCCGTTCTGGGATCCAGCCGCGGTCGCGCGTCTCGCCGCGGCGGGGGTGGGCGCGGAGGTCGAGCTCGATGTCGGCGGGCGCACCGACATGCCCTCCCTCGGGCTGAAGGGGTGCCCCCTGCGCCTGCGCGGGCGGGTGCGTGCCCTGACCGATGGGCGTTTCACCGTGACGGGGCCGATGATGACCGGCATGCGCCTCTCCTTGGGGCGGACGGCGGTGCTGGATGTGGGCGCGGCCCTGGTCGTGATCGCCGAGGAGCGGGCCGAGCCGTTCGACGCCGGCGTCTTCACCCATTGCGGCATCGAGCCCGCGCGCCAGCAGTTCCTCCTGGTGAAATCGCGCCAGCATTTCCGCGCCGGCTTCGAGACAATCGCCAAGCACATCGTGCTGGTGGCGGGCCCCGGGGTGTGCGCCTCGGACTTCGCCTCGTTTCCCTGGCGGCGCCTGCGGCGGCCGATCTATCCCCTGGACCCGCTGACCGTCCTGCCTTCGGCATAGGCGGCGCGACCGCGCCCGAGCGATTCCTCTCTACGCGATGGAGAGCAGAATAGCCGTCCTGATATATTTTCGGGGACACAATACTTATTTCAATCCTAGAAATAAGTATTGTGTCCCCGAAATGGTGCTGTCGAAGGGCGAGGTCAAAGTCGCGGTTGGGGATATTCTGCGGCCTGCTAAACTCGCTTCGCTCCCGGCGTTGCCGGGAGGACGCGGACCCCACCCACGGTCCCGATGGAGGCTCGAATCGACGCCGTGCCCGACCTCAAGGAAGCGGGTGCCTTCACCGCGTGGGTGCGCGCCGCGCCGGGGCCGGATGCGGCTGCTGCGGCCACCGTCCTGGCGCGCGAGGCGACCCTGACCAAGCCGGCCGGCGCGCTGGGGCGGCTGGAATCGCTCTCCGCCTGGATGGCCGCCTGGCAGGGGCGCGCCCGCCCGAGTGTGAAGCGCATCCACGTCGCCGTGTTCGCCGGTAACCATGGGGTCGTCGCGCGGGGTGTCTCGCCCTTTCCCGCCGCGGTCACGGCGCAGATGGTGGCGAACTTCGCCGCCGGCGGGGCCGCCATCAACCAGATCTGCGCGAGCGTCGGGGCGACCCTCGCCGTGCACGCCATGGCCGGGTTGCGCCCGACCGCCGATTTCACCGAGGGGGCGGCCATGACCACGGCCGAATGTCTGGCGGCGATCTCGGCCGGCGCGGCGGCGGTGCCGGCGGATGCCGATCTGCTGTGTCTCGGCGAAATGGGGATCGGCAACACCACTGCCGCCGCCGCGCTCTGCCACGCCCGCTACGGTGGCGCGGCGGCGGATTGGTGCGGACCTGGCACCGGGCTGGATGCGGCCGGCGTCGCCCGCAAGGCGGCGGTGGTCGCAGCGGCGGTCGCCTGCAACGCGGGCGCCGCCGGCGACGGCCTCGCGCTCCTCGCCGCCCTCGGCGGGCATGAGCTCGCGGCAATCGCCGGCGCCCTGGTCGCGGCGCGGCACGCGCGCGTGCCCGTGCTCCTCGACGGCTTCGCCTGCACTGCGGCGGCGGCGGCGCTGACCGCGAGGGATGCGGGCGCCCTCGACCACTGCCGCTTCGCGCACCGCTCGGCCGAGCCCGGCCACCGGCGCCTGCTGGAGAAGCTCGGCGCCGAGCCGCTGCTGACGCTCGAGATGCGCCTCGGCGAGGCGACAGGGGCGGCCCTCGCCGCCGCCCTGGTCAAGGCTGCGGTCGCCTGCCACACCGGCATGGCGACCTTCGCCGAGGCCGGGGTGAGCGGCCGCGCCTGAACTACTCCCCGGTCTTCAGCAGCAGCCCGCGCACGCGGGCGACGTGGAAGGCGTAGAGGAAGAGCAGGGCGCCGAGCGCCATCCAGAGCACGTTCAGGAGCGCCGCGTGCAGCAGGAGGGTGCCGTCGAAGCGCCCCTCGATGAGCAATGCCCGCATGCCCTCGAAGACGTAGCTCGATGGCAGCGTCCAGGCGACGGGCTGCAGCCAGCCGGGCAGCACGGAGATGGGGTAGTAGATGCCGCTCACCGGCTGCACCAGAAAGATCGCGATCCAGGCGAAGCTTTCGGCGCCCAGACCCCAGCGCAGCAGCAGGCCGCAGACCATCAGCCCGATCGCCCAGCCGAACACCATCAGGTTGGCGAAGAAGACCACCAGCGGCAGCCCCAGGGAGAGGATCGAATACTGGTAGAGCACCGCGGCGATCGCCGCCGCCGCGCCGACTCCGATCAGGGTGCGCACCATGCTGATCACGAGCAGGGCGACGATCATCTCCGAGGGGCGCAGCGGGCTGACAAAAAGCTGGCCCAGGTTGCGCGACCAGATCTCCTCCAGGAACGGCACCGCGACGCCGAGCTGGCCGCGGTAAAGCACGTCCCAAAGGAGCGCCGCCGACATCAGGATGCCGGCGGCCTGGGCCACCCATGAGCTGTGCTGCACGAAAAAGAGCGTGATGAAGCCCCAGAGGATCATCTGCATCGCCGGCCAGTAGCAGAGCTCCACCAAGCGCGGCCAGGACGAGCGCATCAGGTAGATGTAGCGCAGCACCATCGCCCAGACCCGGGGCGGGGAGAAAATGGCGTTGCGGGCCAGGCGCACGGGCGCGCTCATTGCGCCGCCTCCTCCCGCGCGGGCAGCGCGGGGCCGCGGGCGATGTCGAGGAACACCTCCTCGAGGGAGGCGCGGCCGTAGGCCGCCCGGAGCGCCGCCGGCGAGCCTTGGGCCGCCTTGCGCCCCGCGGCCATCATGATCACGTCGTCCGCCAGCCGCTCCACCTCGGTCATGTTGTGGGAGGCGAGCAGGATGGTCGCACCATGGCGGTCGCGGTAGGCGGCGAGGTAGGCGCGGATGAAGTCCGCGGTGTCCGGGTCCATGGAAGCCGTCGGCTCGTCGAGCAGCAGGAGCTCGGGCGTATTCAGCAGCGCCTTGGCGAGCGCGACCCGCGTGCGCTGCCCGGAGGACAGCCGCCCGGTCGGGCGCGCCAGCAAGTCCGCGAACTGAAGGTCGGCCGCAAGGTCGCGGATGCGCTCCCCGACATCGGCGACGCCATAGAGGCGGCCGTAGATCTCCAAGTTCTCGCCGACCGTCAGGCGGTGCGGCAGGTCGACATAGGGCGAGGAGAAGTTCATCCTGGGCAGCACGCGGTGACGGCGGCGCACCACGTCCTCGCCGAACACCCGCACCCTTCCCGCGCTCGGCACCACCAGGCCGCAAAGGATTGCAATCGTGGTGGTCTTGCCGGCGCCATTGCCGCCGAGCAGCCCGGCGATGGTGCCGGCGGCGACCGTGAAGCTGAGGCCGTCGACGGCGGTGATGTCGCCGAAGTGCTTGGCAAGTTGCGAGACGTCGATGACCGGGGCCGCCACCGGCACATTATGCCGCCCGCCGCAGCCGGCCGGAAGCCGCCCCAGCTTCACGCCCCAGCCTCAGGCGCGTGCGCTCGCGCTGGTGGGCGGGTTCAGCATGGCCTCTGCCTCGGGCCCCTGGAACAGATGAATGCCGAGTTCGCGCCCGAGGGCGAGGGCCGCCGGCGAATCCGTCTCCCCCAGCACCACCCGCGCCGCGCCGGCCCGGGCGACGGCTTCGCGGAGCATCTGCCGGGCCGCGTCGTCGAGCGTGTGGTCAAGGCCCGGCTGCCATGCGAGCGTCAGCGGATCGACGCCGAGTCGGGTGCGATCGAGGAACGTGAACGCCCGCAGGGACACGCCGGCGAGGGCGATTCGGTACTCGCGCGCGCGCAAGTGCTGGCTGATGCGGGCGAAGCCGGTGATGTCGGCGAACACATCGGCCGGCTGAAACGCGATCACAATCGAGGTCTGTGCCCGCCCGTCCAGCGCCGCGTCGAAGCGCCGGAACGCCAGACTGTCGATGGCCGCCAGCGAAAGGGTCAGGCCGATGCGCCTGAGCGGCGTACTTCGGGCGCCGGCGGCGAGCGCGTCCAGCAGACGCAGGTCGATCGCCTCTTTCACGTAGTGGACCAGGTTCCGCTCGCCGGCGAGGTCGACGTCCGGTAGGGCGCGCCGCCCGAACTCGGCGACTGGATAGGACACCTCTTCCAGCACCACCTGCGCCGCCCCGCCGGCCAGCAAGCAGACCGGCCGCCGCTGGATGCTGCCCGCGACATCGAGCGCACCCAGCGCGGCAGAGAACGCGAGCAGCCCCTCGGCGTCGCAGGCACGCTCGGGCGCCCCATCCCCGGGTGCGGGGGCGCGCGCCGCCGTGGTGGTGGCGGCCAGTCCCTCGCAATAGGCCAGGAACACGGGCAGGTCCGCGGCCAGGTCGCACCATTGGCAGAAGCGCCCGCGCCCGTCCTCGTCGGTCGCACGCTGCAACGGGTCGGAGCGGAACAGAAAGTTCAAGCTATTGACCCAGGACTGGATCTGCGGCGCATGGCTTTCGCGGCCGACGAACACAAGATCGCCCGAGGCCAGCTCGAAGCAATTGCCGAACTCCTTGCGCTCGAGCCGGCGGGCGAAGTCGAGCAGCAGGGTCTCGACGCGGGCACGGGGGGTGCGGGACATGCCTACGCTACGCGGGCAAGGGAACCCCCTTGATCGCATGCGCGGACTTGCCAACCCGTTAATCCTGAACCCTTAACCCGTTAACCCTGAACCTTAAAACCCTGAATCCCGAACCCCGCCGCTGGCGCCGGGGTACTGGTTTTGCTATGACTCCCTTCCCCGGAACGAAGGTGGAACAGTGCTGAGCGCCGGCGACCTCCGCCTCGACATGCAGCGCCCATGCCAGGCCGAGCAGAAGGCTGATGGCATCGCCCGCGGCGCCTGCCGGGTGCTGGCGGCGCTCGACTTCACCACCCTCACCGAGATGCCGCTCGCGAGCGGCCAGCGCTGCGACGTGATCGGCCTTGGCCGCAAGGGTCGCTTCGCCATCGTCGAGATCAAGTCAAGCCTGGCCAACTTCCGCGCCGACCAGAAGTGGGCGGGCTATCTGCCCTATTGCGCCGCCTTCTACTTCGCCGTGCCGTGCGACTTCCCGCACGCGCTGATTCCAGCGCACGTCGGGCTGCTGGTCGCCGATCGCTATGGCGGCGAAGTGCTGCGCGCCGCGCCTGCGCTCGCCATGACCGGCGTGATGCGGCGGCGGCAACTCGCGCGCTTCGCGCGCGTGGCCGCCCACCGCCTGCGCGAAGTCACCGATCCGACCCTCGAGCCGCCTCAGGTCGCGAGCTCGGCCAGGTCCTTGTAAAGCTCGAGCGCCTCGGGGTTGGCCAGGGCTTCGCGGTTCTTGATGCTGCGCCCGTGGACGATGTCGCGCACCGCAAGCTCGGTGATCTTGCCGCTCTTGGTGCGCGGGATGTCGCGCACCTGGATCACCTTGGCTGGGACGTGGCGCGGCGTGGTGTTGGCGCGAATCTGCCGCTTGATCCTGTCGGTCAGCGCCGCATCCAAGGTCATGCCGGGGCGCAGCACCACGAACAGCACCACCCGCACGTCGCCCTGCCAGTCCTGGCCGATGACCAGCGATTCGGTCACTTCCGCGAGCTGCTCGACCTGGCGGTAGATCTCGGCGGTGCCGATGCGCACGCCGCCGGGATTGAGGGTGGCATCCGAGCGGCCGTAGATGACGTAGCCGCCGTGCGCCGTCTGCTCGATGTAGTCGCCGTGATGCCAGATGCCGGGGAAGCGCTCGAAATAGGCGGCGCGGTAGCGCTTGTCTTCGGGGTCGTTCCAGAAGCCGATCGGCATCGAGGGGAAGGGGTTGCGGCAGACCAGCTCGCCCTTCTCGCCCGTGACCGCGCGGCCCTGGTCATCGAACACGGCGACATCGAGCCCGAGGGCGGGCGCCTGGATCTCGCCCCGCCAGACCGCACCGATGGGATTGCCGAGGACGAAGCAGGCGACGATGTCGGTGCCGCCGGAAATGGACGCCAGGTGCAGGTCGGACTTGATGTTCTGGTAGATGTAGTCGAACCCCTCCGCGACCAGCGGCGAGCCGGTCGAGGCGAGGGTGCGCAAGGATTCCAGCCGGTGCGTCTGCTTCGGCTTCAGCCCGGCGTTGCGCAAGGAGTCGATGTACTTGGCCGAGGTGCCGAAGAAGGTCATCCGCTCCTGATCCGCGAAGTCGAACAGCACGTTGCCCGAGGGGTGGAAGGGCGAGCCGTCGAACAGCAGCAAGGTCGCGCCGGTGGCGAGCGTGGACGCCAGCCAGTTCCACATCATCCAGCCGCAGGTGGTGAAGTAGAACACCCGGTCGCCCGGCTTCTCGTCGCAGTGCAGGAGGTGCTCGGAGAGGTGCTTGAGGAGCGTGCCGCCGGCGCCGTGGACGATGCACTTCGGCACGCCCGTGGTGCCCGACGAATAGAGGATGTAGAGGGGGTGGTTGAAGGGCAGGCGCCGGAAGGCGATCGGCTGCGCAGCAAAGGGCGCGACGAAGGCGTCCAGCATCACCGCCTTCGCCGGCAGCGGGCCGTCGCCACCGGCGTAAGCCACCACGATGGCGCGCTGGATGGAGGGTATGCGCGCCAGCACCTCAGCAAGCTTGGCCAGGGCGTCAAAGCGCTTGCCGCCATAAAAGTAGCCGTCGGCGGCGATAATCACCTTGGGCTCGATCTGGCCGAAGCGGTCGACCACACCCTGGACGCCGAAATCGGGTGAGCACGACGACCAGACCGCACCCAGTGACGTGGCGGCCAGCATGCCGATGATCGCCTCGGGCAGGTTCGGCAGGTAGGCGGCGACTCGGTCGCCCTCGCCGACCCCGGCCGCCGCCAGCGCCTGGGCGAGACGGCTGACGGCCGCGTACAGCTCGGCATGGGTCAGGCGGCGACGCACCTGATCCTCGCCCCAGAAGACCATCGCCTCGGTCGCGTCCTGGCGGCGCAGCAGGTTCTCGGCGAAATTGAGCCGGGCGTCGGGGAAGAAGCACGCCCCCGGCATGCGGCCCTGGTCGCGGATCACGGTCTTGCCCCGGGTCTCGGCGATTACGCCGGCGAAGATCCAGAGTTCGGACCAGAACGCCTCGGGCTCGGCCACCGACCAGGCGTGCAGGTCGGCGTAGGTGGCGAAGGTGCGGCCTGCGTGCGCCCCCGCCGCGTCCATGAAGCGGCGCAGATTGCTGCTTTGGATGTGCCCCGCAGGCGGCGTCCACAGGAGCTCGCTTATGGCCCTTCTCCCGTTCTCGACTTGTCGCGGCCCTCGGGTATGGAGTATTGCCGAGCCCGGGACCGTTGCCTAGCGCCCGGCCCGCCGCCGGCGGAGCGGCAGCCATCGTCCCGGGAACCCGGTCCCATGTCCAACGCTCCGTCAGCCGCTTCCGCCATCGTCGCACCAGATCCTTTCAAAGGTGTGATGTGGATGCTGGCGGCCTGCGTGTTCTTCACCGCCATGGGCGCCATGGTCCGGCACACGACCGAAGAGCTGCACGCCTTCGAGGTGGTCTTCTTCCGCTCGTTCTTCGGCTTCCTGGTGATGTTGCCCTGGCTGGCGCGGGTCGGGCTCGGCGTGCTGCGCACCAGCAAGCTCAATTTTTACCTGCTGCGCTGCTCGATGAACGTGTTCGCCATGTGCGCGTTCTTCTGGGGGGTCGGGCAGATCCCGTTGGCGACCGCGTTCTCGCTCTCCTTCACTGCGCCGCTGTTCGTCACCCTGCTGGCGATCCTGGTGCTGGGCGAGCACGTGAGGCTCAGGCGCATGCTGGCGCTGGTTGCCGGCTTCAGTGGCATCCTGATCATTCTCCGCCCCGGCTTGGAGGCGGTGTCGCTGGGCGCGCTCGCGATCCTCTTTTCCTCCACCGCCTGGGCGATCCAGCAGATCATCATCAAGGTGCTGGCGCGGACCGAGTCGCCGGCGGTGATCGTCGCCTATATGGGCCTGCTCAATTCGCCGCTCGCGCTCATTCCCGCGCTCTTCTTTTGGACCTGGCCCACTGTCGAGCAATATGTCTGGCTGGTCGGCATCGGCGGACTCGGTACCCTCGGCCACCTCGCCATCACCCGCGCCTACGCCTACGCCGAGGCAACCCAGATCCAGCCGTTCGACTTCACCCGCCTGCCGCTCGCCGCCCTGGTCGGGTATTTCGCCTTTGGCGAGGTGCCGGATGTGTGGACCTGGGTCGGCGGCGTGGTCATCGCCGCGGCATCGGTCTACATCGCCCGCCGCGAGGTGGCGCTCAGGCGCGCGCGGCGGGCGGCCACGTGAGAGCGGGTGAAGCAGGCCTGCCAGTGGATGGAATCCAACACTTGGTGCCCACGTTTGACGGCGGCGATGATTTTGTCTGGATCGGCGGTCCAGGTGAAGGGTCTTGGGGAGGCGTTGGTCTCGACGAGGAAGCGGTTGATGGCGGCCTGGAGGTCGACGATGGAGCGG
>SHWA01000102.1 GCA_009693995.1 Alphaproteobacteria bacterium
AGGTGGCGGAGCAGTTTCGGGTGCTCGACGCCCTCGCCCCCGGGAGGATCGACCTTGGATTGGGGCGCGCGCCGGGCTCCGACGGCCTTACCGCCTACGCGCTGCATCCCATGGCCGACGAGCGGCCCAACCACTTCCCGGCCGACGTGCGCGACCTGCTCGCCTGGGTGTCCGGGCAGCCGCTGATGGACAAGCACCCCTTCGCCGAGGTGCAGGCCTTGCCCAAGGGCGAGACCGTTCCGGAAGCCTGGATCCTCGGCTCCTCCAACTATGGTGCGCAGGTGGCGGCGCATTTCGGCCTGCCCTACTGCTTCGCCTGGTTCTTCTCCGACGGTCGCGGCGGGCCCGAGGCCCTTGCTGCCTACCGCCAGAACTACCGCCCGAGCGCCCTCTGGCCGAAGCCGCACGCCGCCCTCTGCGTGTTCGCATTGACCGCGCCGACCCGCGACGAGGCGGAGTTCCATTACATGAGCCGCGCCAAGTGGCAGATCTACCGGGACCGCGGCACCTTCCTGGCCTTCGAACCGCCGGAGGTGGCTGCCGCCCACCCCTTCACCGAGGCCGAGCGCGCCCGCATCACGCGCCTGCGCAGCCGCGCGTTCGTGGGTGCGCCGGCCGAAGTGGCGGCCATGATTCGCGCCATGGCGCAAGAGTTCGACCTGGCCGAGATGGCGCTCGTCACCTGGACCCACGACGAGACGGTCCGCCGCCGCAGCTTCACCCTCCTGGCCCAGGAGTTCGGCCTCGGCGCCGCCTCCGTCGGCTAGAGATTCAGCAGCAGGCCGACGCCGAGCAGGATGAGTCCGATCCCGGTGGCCTCGATCGGTCGCACGCGCTCACGGAACACGCGGCGTGTGAGGACCTGCGCGAACAACACTTCGACCAGGGCCAGGGTGCGGACGCGGGCCGCGGTCTCGACCGCGAATGCCAGGAACCAGAACTGCGAGCCGAAGGCCCCCATGAACCCGGCGAACAGCGACGGGCGCCAAGCGCGGAAGATGGCGGCGAGGCCGGCACGGTCGCGGAGCACGAGATAGCCGGTCAGGGTCACCGTCTGCAGCGCGAGCGCGAGCACCAGAACGGTGGTCGCGCCCACCACGAACTGCGGCGCGGCCAGGGCCTGGATGCCGCCGCGAAAGCCGATGGATGCGAGCCCGAACAGCCCGCCGGCGAGCACGCCATAGACGATCGGCCGGGCCGAGAGCGTGCCTGTGCCCCGCGGCCAGGACATCAGCAGCACGCCCGCGGTCGCAAACAGGATCGCCGCTGCCTGGCCGAGCCCGAGATGCTCGCCGAGCAGGATGATGCCCTGGAGCGCCACCCAGACCGGCTCGATCTTGATCAGGGCAGTCGCCACCACGAACGAGCGCTCGCGCATGGCGGCCAAGAGGAGAGCGGTCGCCACCACCTGGGCGAGCGCGCCGAGGGCGGTCCAGAGCACCGAGAGCGCGTTCAGCGGCGGCAGCGGGGCGCCCGTCGCCACCAACTGGACGGATAGGAACAGCACCGCGAAGGGCAGGCCGTAGAGGAAGCGCACATGGGTGGCGCCGACCGTCCCGAGCGTTACGGTCAGCTCCTTCTGCATGGCATTGCGTGCCACCTGGCTCGCCGAAGCGATCAGGGTGAAGACGACCCAGAGCCACGCTGGAACCGGCACGGAACCTCGGCGGAGAAGCGGCGGGGCGGCGGGGCTACGAGGGGGTGCGGCAGTGCGCCCCCATTCTCACGACGCGGCCCCCCACCCGACTCTCCCCCGCAAGGGGGGAGGGGAGACATTACAGGGAGCCCACTCCTTCCCCCTCCCCCTCGACGGGAGAGGGATGGGGTGGGGGTGAAGGCGGCGCGTCGATTCTGGTCACCCGCGATCCACGCTACATCTGGCTCGCCATGCCGCCGTCGACGTTGATAAGCGCGCCGGTGATGAAGCCGCCGCGCCCGGAGACCACGAGCGCGGTCATGGCTGCGATATCCTCGGGCAGGCCGAAGCGCTTCAAGAGCACGTCCTTGACGATCGACTTCTTGGCTTCCGCGACCGTGGTCTTGTGCTCCTTCGCCTTCATCTCGGCCAGGTACAGGATGCGGTCGGTGAGGACCGGGCCGGGGTTGACGGCGTTCACCAGCACGTTGTGGGGCGCGCCTTCCTCGGCCAGCGCCTTGGTCAGGTTGGCGAGGGCGGCGTTCACCACCCCGGCGGTGATGGCGTAAGCGTGGGGCACGAAGGCGTGGGTGCCGATGATGAACACCACGCGCCCCCCGCCCCGCTTCACCATGCGCGGAAACACCTCGCGGGTCGCGCGCACCTCGGCCATGAACTTCACGTCGAGGGCCTTCTGCCAGTCCTCGTCGGTCAGGTCCTTGAACGGGCGCGTCGGCGCGCCGCCCGAGGAATTCACCAGGATGTCGATGGGGCCGACGTCCTTCTCGACCGCGTTCACCATCTTCTTGACCGCGGCCGCATCGGTCAGGTCGGTGGCGTAGGTTTTGATGGTCTTGCCGGTCGCCTTCTTGATCTCGGCGGCGGCCAGCTTCAAGGCATCGGCGCTGCGCGAGCAGATCGCGACCTTGGCGCCCTCGGCGGCGAGTTCGAGTGCGATCGCCTTGCCCAGGCCCTTGCTGGCCGCCGTCACCAGCGCGACCTTGCCCTTCAATCCCAGATCCATCGTCCCCTCCCAGTGGTTGACCGTAAATGATGCCGCACAGTGTCGCGGCGTCCGGCCGCGGTCAATCGTCGGCGAGCAGCGGCCAGAGGCCATCGCCGCCGGTCGCGGCGGCGAGGGCGCCGAGGCTCCGCGCCCAGTCGCTCTCGCGCCCGAACTCCTCGCGCCAGGTCCATAGCCGCCGCGTCAGGTGGTGCAGGACGTGCTCGTGGGTGAAGCCGATGGCGCCCAGCACCTGATGGGCGATGCCGGCGGCGATGCCGGCCGCCTCGCCGGTGCGCAGCTTGGCGGCGGCGACGGCGAAGCGCGCCTCGCCCTGGCTCGCCGCCCGCGCCGCGGAGATCGCCGCGGCCTGCGCCGCCGCGGTCTCCTGGGCGAGGCGGGCGAGGGCCTGCTGCACCGCCTGGAACTTGCCGATCGGGCGACCGAACTGGACCCGCTCCTGCGCGTAGCCGGTCGCAATCGCCAGCACGCGCTGAAGCGCGCCCGCCATTTGCAATGAACGCGCCAGCGCGCCAGCGCGCCACAGCACGTCGGCGCCGAGGCCGGCCGGCAGTGGTGCAACCATGGCCCGGCGACCGCTCAGCAGCAGATCCGCGTGCGCCTCGCCCGAAAGGGCGGCGCGCCGCACGCGCTCTAGATCCTCGCCCGCCAGCAGCACCAGATGCGCGTCGCCGCCGGCGGCGACCACGCTGACCAGGCCGGCGGCATGCCAGGCCCCGGCAACTTCCAATAGGCGCCCGCTCGCGGTCCAGCCGCCGCCGGCGGCCGCGAGGGTGAGCGCATCGCCTTGGCGCCGCGTCGGCGCGATGCTGAGCGGGCCGTCGGGCGGATGGACGCCGGCGTGGGCCAGCAGCCAGCGCGCGATCATGGTCTCGGCGAGGGGCACCGGCGCGGCGGCGCGCCCGGCCTCGACCAGCACCGCCGCGCCCGCCTCCCAGTTGGGCCAAAGCCCCTCGGATTCGAGGCAGAGGGCATCCGGCAGCCCGGCAGCGGCGACCGCAGTCCAGAGGGCGGTCGGGAAGGTGCCCGCCTCGGCGGCATCGAGGAGGGGCTTGTCCACTTCGCCGGCGAACAGGCGCGCCGCGCTCTCGGCTATCAGGGTGGTGATCTCGCTCACCGCAGGCCGAGCCCCCGGGCGATGATGCCGCGCAGAATTTCGCGCGTGCCCCCGCGCAAGGAATAGGAGGGCGCATCCAGGATCACGTCTTCCAGCGCCTGGCGATAGGCGCTGGCCCCGGGCGCGTCCGGATCGACTACGAGGCGGAGGTGCTCCGGCGCCTCCTGCTCGAACAGGTTGCCGAGGTCCTTGACGATGGTCGCCTCGAGTTCGGGCACGCTGCCGGAGTGCAGCATGCCGGCGACCGAGAGCGACATGCGCCGGAGCGTCCAAAGATGGGCGACGAGGCGCCCGATGGCGACCCTGACGCGCGCATCCGGCGCCCTGCCAGCGGCAGCAACGGCGAGCGCCAGGAGGTGCATGACCGAGAGGAACCGCTCCGGCCCGCTGCGCTCGTGGGCGAGCTCGCTGGTCACTTGCTTCCAGCCGTCGCCGATCTTGCCGACCACGCGGGCTTCGGGCACGAACACGGCATCGAAGGTGACCTCGTTGAACTCGTGCCGGCCGGCGAGATTGAGGATCGGGCGGATGGTGAGGCCCGGGCTGGTGAGATCGACGATGAACTGGGAGAGGCCGCCACGGCGGTCCTCGCCGGCGGCGCCGGTGCGCGCGAGCGCAACCATGAAGTGGGAGCGGTGGGCGTTCGAGGTCCAAACCTTGCGTCCGGTGATGGCGAAGCCGCCGGCGACCGGGTCGGCGCGGGTGCGGACCGAGGCCAGGTCGGAGCCCGAGTCCGGCTCGCTCATGCCGATGCAGAAGAAGCAGGTCCCCCGGGTGACGGGAGGGAGGAAAGTCTGCCGCTGCTCCTCGGTGCCGAAACGCAGCAGGAGCGGCCCCGACTGCCGGTCGGCGATCCAGTGGGCGGCGACGGGCGCGCCGACGGCGAGCAGCTCCTCGATCACCACATAGCGCTCGAGCGCGCTCCGCTCAGCCCCGCCGTAACGCTTGGGCCAGGTCATGCCGATCCAGCCGCGCGCCGCCAGCGCGCCACTGAAGGCGGCCGAGAATCCGGACACGAAATCGCCGCGCGCATCCAGCGCGCCCGCCGCCACCTGCTCGACCAGGAAGGCGCGCACCTCCGCACGCAGCCGCGCCGCGTCCTGCCCCAATTCGACCGCCTCGAAGCGCAGTGCTTGCAACCCCGTGCCTCCCCGGTCGCTCGCGGGCCGCGAGAGTAGCAAAGGCGCACCCCCGCAGCCATTGCCAAGACGGAGCGCGCCTAGTGTCCTGCCCCAGGAATTCGTTTGCGAATTTCTGGGATAAGCAGGCCACTAGATTCAAACACATAGTGGCCCGTTCACCCCGAAATTCGTGATACGAATTTCGGGGACGGGACACTAGCAGGATGCGCGAGCGCGCCGCCAGAGGAGCCAAACACCATGCCCGAGACGCCGGCGCCCGCCGGACCCCTGTCGGGAGTGCGGGTGATCGACCTGACCGCGGTACTGCTTGGCCCCTACGCCACCCAGAGCCTCGGCGACCTCGGCGCCGACGTGATCAAGGTGGAATCGCCCGCCGGCGACATCACCCGCTATCTCGGCCCGGTGCGCCATGCCGGCATGGGCGGCATCTTCCTCGGCACCAACCGCAACAAGCGCTCCCTCGTCCTCGACCTCAAGCAGCCGGCGGCGCAGGGCGTGCTGCGCCGCCTGGCGGCGGGGGCGGACGTGCTGGTGCATTCCATCCGCCCGGCCTCGGCCGCGCGCCTCGGCATCGGCTACGACGATTTGCGCGCCGCCAATCCGCGCCTGGTCTATTGCGTCGCCTGCGGCTTCGGCGAGGGCGGCCCCTACGCCGGCAAGCCGGCCTATGACGACCTGATCCAGGGCGGGTCGGGGATCGCGGCGCTCCAGGCTGCCGCCCTCGGCGAGCCGCGCTACGTGCCGACCCTGATCGCCGACAAGACCGTCGGCCTGATGGTGGTGAACGCGATCCTGGCCGCGCTTTTCGCGCGCGCGCGAACCGGCCGCGGCCAGGCGGTCGAGGTGCCGATGTTCGAGACCATGGTCTCCTATCTCATGATCGAACATCTCTACGCTAGGCAGTTCGAGCCGCCCCTCGGTCCCGCCGGCTATTCCCGCATCCTCGCCCCCGACCGCCGCCCCTACCCGACCAAGGACGGCCATCTCTGCGTCCTCCCCTATTCCGACAAGAACTGGCAGGACATGTTCCGCCTCGCCGGGCGCGCCGACCTCGCGGGCGACGAGCGGTTCACCCAGGTGGCCGACCGCAGCCGCCACATCGCCGAGCTGTATGCGATCCTGGCGCACCTGTTCCGTGACCGCACCTCGGCCGAGTGGCTGGCGGTGCTCGAGGCCGCCGACATCCCCTGCATGCCGGTGATGGGCCCCGACGAGCTGCTGACCGACCGGCATTTGGCGGCTGTCGGCCTGTTCGAGACCGTCGAGCACCCGACGGAAGGCACCATCCGCAATGTCAGGAGCCCGATGCGCTTCGCCGCGACGCCGACCGCGACCCGCCGCCTGGCGCCCAACCTCGGCGAGCACGGGCGCGAGATCCTGGCCGAGCTCGGGCTCAGCGCGGCCGAGATCGCCGCCCTGGAGCGGAGCGGCGCCACGCGCGCGGGCACCGAGGAGGGGGGCGCATGAGGACCGTCGGCATCGGCTACCACTGGCAGGAGTTCGTCGTCGGCGACCGCTTCCAGACGGTGGGGCGCACCATCACCGAGGCCGACATCACCCTCTTCGTCGGCGTCACCGGCATGACCGAGGTGCTGTTCACCAACCTGGAGTTCCTGAAGACCGAGTCGGCGATTTCCGGGCGGCCGGCGCCGGGCGCCCTGGTCTATGCGATCGCCGAGGGGCTGCTGCTCCAGGGCTGCATGCAGGCGACCGGCCTCGCCTTCCTGCATGCCGAAATCAACGTCGAGCGGCCGGTGCTCGCCGGCGACACCATCCATGTGGAGTGCGAGGTGACCGAGTCCCGTGCCGCCAGCCGCGGCAACCGCGGCCTGGTGCGCACCCGCAATCGCATCGTCAACCAGAAGGGCGAGACGGTGATGACCTATACCCCGCTCCGGCTGATCAAGGGGCGGGAGTAGTAGCAATCCCTTCCTCCCCTGCGGAGAGGAAGGGATCGGGCGTGGGCGGCAACCGCGCCCGATTGATGGTGGGGGGAACCAGCACGCGGGAGCGCGCCGGCCTATTTCTTCTTATCCCAGGGCGCCACTTCCGGCACCGTCGCCACCATCGAGGGGCGCTTCGCGAAGTCGGCGTAGAAGGCGGCGAGGTGCGGCCGGCCCTCGCGCCAGTCGCGCTCGAAGACGCTGCGGAAATCGATGTAGCCGACGGCGCAGGCGAAGCTGATGTGGGCGAGGTCGAGGTCGCGCTTCAATGCCCCCTCCCCGAGCTCGCGGTCCATGGCATCGAAGCAGCGCGCCACCTTTTCGGTCTGGCGCGTGACCCACCAGGGCGAGCGTTCGCCCTCGGGGCGCCGCCCCTCCTGGCGCACCAGCACGCCGGCCTCCATGCAGGCGCTGGCGAGCGCGGTCTGGCGCAGGCACAGCAGGCGGGGGCCAAGCGCGGCCGGGATCAGCTTGCGGCCGCCATGCAAGCTGTCCAGGTACTCGCAGATCACGTTGCTGTCGTAGATTACGCCGCCGTCGTCCAGCAGCAGGGTCGGCACCTTGGCGGCCGGGTGGTGGCGCGTGATCGGGTCGGCTGGGTCCCAGGAGTTGGCGAGGCCGATCGTGATCCGATCGGCGACGCCGGCCTCGGCGGCGAACACCCGCACCTTGCGCACGAAGGGGGAGGCGGGAGAGATCAGGAGGGTCGGCACGGCGGGCCTCGCAATCGGCAGGGGAGCGACCAATCGGGCGGCACCATAACCGGGGACGGGGGGCTGTGCTAGGTTTGCGGCATGTGGCTGGACGTAGTGGAGTTGGCGGAGTTCTACCGCTCGCGGGTCGGGCTTCTGGCGCGGCGCGTGATCAGCCGCCGCCTCGCCGAGATGTGGCCCGACGCGCGCGGGCAGCGCGTGCTCGGCCTCGGCTATGCCATCCCCTACCTGCGCCAGTACCGCGAGACCGCGGAGCGGGTCCTCGCCGTGATGCCGCCGCGCCAGGGGGTCATGGGCTGGCCGCCGGAGGGGCCGGGGCTGACGCTGCTCGCCGACGAGGCGGAGCTGCCGCTGCCCGACAACTGCATCGATCGGGTGCTGCTGGCCCATGCCCTCGAGCATAGCGAGCAGGTGCGCGCCATGCTGCGCGAAATCTGGCGGGTTCTCGCCGCCGGCGGGCGGCTGATCGCGGTGGTGCCGAACCGGCGCGGCCTGTGGGCGCGGATCGAGGGCACCCCCTTCGGCCATGGCTCCCCCTTCAGCCCGCCGCAGCTCACCCGCCTGCTGCGCGAGACCCTGTTCCAGCCGCTCGCCTCGGCTGCCTGCCTCTACATGCCGCCCCTCACCTACCGCTGGATGCGGGGCGCGTCAGCGACCGTCGAGCAGCTCGCCGAGCGCTGTGACGCGCCCTTCGCCGGGGTGCTGCTGGTGGAAGCGCAGAAGCAGATCTACGCGGCGACGCCGGCCTATGCCCTCCCGGCGCGGCGGCGCCGGGCTTACGGCTTGCTGATCGGCCGCCCCGCCCTCGACGGGCGCGCGCGCCTAGTCCTTGCCAAGCAGGAACACCGCCTGGACGCCGAATAGGTTGGCGAGCCGGCTGACGCCGGTGAAGGGCGCGGTCTTGGCGTCGCCGTCCACCGCGATCGAGCGGCGGATGCGGATGCCGAGGCCGTCGCACATCTGCACGAAGTCGCGGATCGTGCAGGGGTGGATGTTCGGGCTGTCGTACCAGGGATGGCCAACCAGCGCGGTCAAGGGCGAGCGGCCGTGGAGGGCGAGCGCGAGGCGCGCCCGCCAATGCCCGAGGTTGGGAAACGAAACGATGGCCTGGTGGCCGATCCGCAAGAGCTGGGTCAGGACCGCGTCGGGGCGGCGCACCGCCTGCAGGGTCTGGCTCAGGACGGCGAAGTCGAAGGCGTGGTCGGGATAGTCGATCAGGTCGGTGTCGGCGTCGCCCTGGATCACCGAGAGGCCGCGCTCGACGCAGGCGTTCACCCCCGCCTGGCCGAGCTCGATGCCGCGGCCGTCGACCTGCTTTTCGCGCCACAGGTACTCGAGCAGAGTGCCGTCGCCGCAGCCGATGTCGAGCACCCGGCACGCCGGCGGCACCATCTCGGCGATCAGTTGCAGATCGACTCTGATGCCGCCGGACTTGAGCGCCGGCCGGGCCTGGGTCATCGCCGCGCCAGCCCCCGGTGCTCGGCGGCGCCGTTCAGGAAGCCGGTGATGGTGGCGAAGAACTCGGGCTCGTCCAGCAGGAAGGCGTCGTGGCCCTTGTCGCTGGCGATCTCGACGAAGCTGACATTGCCGGCGATCGCGTTCAGCGCGCGCACGATCTCGCGGCTCTCGGCGGTCGGGAACAGCCAGTCGCTGGAGAAGGAGACCACGCAGAAGCGCGCCCGGCTGCCCTGGAGGGCCGCCGTCAGCGTGCCGCCGTGGTCGGCGGCCAGGTCGAAATAGTCCATGGCGCGGCTGATGTAGAGGTAGCTATTGGCGTCGAACCTCTCGACGAAGGAGGAACCCTGGTGGCGCAGATAGCTCTCCACCTGGAAATCGGGATCGGCGAAGGCGAAGGAGAGCTGCTCGCGGTTCTGCAACCGGCGGCCGAACTTGCGGTGCAGCGCCGCCTCCGAGAGATAGGTGATGTGCGCCGCCATGCGCGCGACCGCCAGGCCCCGCTCGGGCCGGCGCCCGGTGCGCTGGTACTCGCCGCCGCACCAGTCGGGATCGGCCATGATCGCCTGGCGCCCGACCTCGTGAAAGGCGATGTTCTGCGCCGAGTGGCGCACGGAGGCGGCGATGGGAACCGCGCTGAACACGCGCTCTTTCAGGGTCGTCGCCCACTCCAGCACCAGCATGCCGCCCATGGAGCCGCCGATCACGCAGAAAAGATCGCCAATGCCGAGGGAGTCGACCACCAGCGCCTGCACCCGCACCATGTCGCGGATGGTGATGACCGGGAAGGTCAGGCCATAGGGACGCCCGGTGATGGGGTCGTCATGGGCGGGGCCGGTGGTGCCCATGCAGCCGCCCAGCACATTCGGGCAGATGATGAAGTACCGCTCGGTGTCGAGCGGCATGCCGGGGCCGACCATGGTTTCCCACCAGCCGGGCTTGTCGGTCACCGGGTGGGGTCCCAGCACATACTGGTCGCCGGTCAGGGCATGGCAGATCAGGATCGCGTTGGAGCGGTCGCGGTTCAGGCGGCCGTAAGTCTTGTAGGCAATGGTGATGGGTGCGAGCACGGCGCCGGAATCGAGGCGCAATGGCTCCTCGATCACCATCTGGTCGCAGGCGGAGACCGCGACCGCGTGCCGCGCGGCATCCATGGCGAAATCGGTCCGATCCAAAGCGGTTTCGGCGCCGCAAATTGCTAGGACCCGAGTGCCGCGGCTGTCAACGTTTACTTTGCTTTTGGCCGGGGCCGTACTATGAGTAGCAGGGAACAGACCGATGCCCCTGACAACCCATGACCAGCGACGACGACCGCCTGCGAGATCTGCGCAGCGAAGTGGACGAGGTTGACGACGCCCTCCACGACCTCCTGATTCGTCGCGCCGAAATTGTCGAGCGCATTGCCGCGGCCAAGCAGAACCCCGGCGTCGATGCCGCCACCCGCCCGGCGCGCGAGGCGGCGATCATGCGCCGCCTGCTGGCCC
>SHWA01000103.1 GCA_009693995.1 Alphaproteobacteria bacterium
CGCGGGCCACCGCCCGATCGCGCAAATCCAGTGAATAGGGTCTCGCCATCGCCGCCGACCTCCCTCCGGCCGGTAGCTTGAATCAGTTTCGCGACCCCTTGGGAATCCCCAAACCGTGATTCAGACCAAATTCATCCTGCTCTAAAGCGACGCGAAGATGCGCCCCAGTGCGCGGATCGAGTGGAGCGCCGCGTCCTGGTCGAGGCCGGGCCATTGCAGGCGCAGCACGAAGTGGGTGCACCCGAGCGCCGCGTAGCGCTGGATCTCGTCGCGCACGAAGGCGCCGTCGCCGATGATGAAGCGGTCGCGGGCGAAGTCGGCGAACGACATCGCCGCCCCCGCGGTGTCGCCGAGGCCGAGCCGGGTGTAGGACTCGTACTTCTTGGCCAAGGGACCGCTGCATTCATCGAGCGCGCTCGCGTGGCGCTTGGCGACGTGCACCTCGCGCAGGATCGGCAGCTCGGCGGGCACCGGCTTGCCGACCTCGGCCAAGGCCGCGTGATAGAGGGGAATCTGCGCCCCCAGTTCCGCGACCGTTGGCGTCACCAGGATGAACCAGTTGTCGGCGATGCGGGCGGCGCGCCGGATCGCGGCCTCGACCACCGCCCCCATCCAGATCGGCGGCCCCGGCTTCTGCATCGGCTTGGGGTTGGCGCCAGCGTCTTTCAGGCGCCAGAAGCGTCCCTCATGGGTAACGCTTTCCTCGGTCCATAGCCGGCGCACCACCGCGATGCTCTCGACGCTGCGCGCCACCCGCTCAGCCATGGTCGTACCGAAGGCGAACTGCTCGCTCTCCCGGTAGCCGAGACCGATCCCGAGCACATAGCGCCCCCCCGTCAGATGGTCGAGCGCCGCCGACTCCTCTGCAACCTGGACCGGGTTGTAGAGCGGCAGCAAGAGAACACAGGGGCCGACCTGCATGCCCGCGGCCTCCGGAATCAACCGCGCAAGCAGCGGGATCGGCTGCAAGTAGTTGACCGCACCCATGAGGAAATGCTGGCCGGTCCAGAGCGAGGCAAAGCCAGCGTCGCGGGCGACGCGCACCTGCTCGACCATGGCTTTGATGCGCTCGCCGAGAAGCTCACCGTCATAGAAGTGGTTCAGCAGGTTCAGTCCGACTTTGAGCATGGTCCGCCCCCCGGTCGCGTGGCGGCGGACTCTGGCACGCGTGCCCCAGGCGGCGGAAGGGGCCGCCTCAAGGCAACCGGATCGGACCCGATCGGCGCGGACCGCGCTGCGTCAATGAACAGCGAACACGCGCACGTCGGCGCGCATCAGCATGTGGCGGGTGACACCGCCCAGCACCATCTCGCGCATGCGGCTGTGGCTGTAGGCGCCGATCACCAGCATGTCGGCCTTGAGCCGGCGGGCCTCCGCCAGCAGCGCCTCCCCGGCCGGCTTGCCGCCGCCGGCTGGCAGGCGCGCCGTCTCGGCGCCCACGCCATGGCGCTTGAGGTAGAGGGCCGCGCGATCGACCATTGGACCCTTGGCGGAATCCTCGCCGATCGTCACCAGGGTGACCTTCTTCGCCTGCAAGAGGAGTGGCAGCGCGCGGGCCACGGCGCGAGCCGCCTCGGCGCTACCGTTCCAGCCGATCACGACCGACTCGCCGATCGCGGCGGCGGGCTCCGGCGGCACCAACAGGAGCGGCCGACCGCTGCCGAACAGCGCCGCCTCCACCGCCTCGACCGAGGGCAGTCCATCGGCGTCGCCCGACCGGGCGAGGACGATCAGATCGTGCACGCGGCCTTCACGCGCGAGCTCGGTCGCGTCGTGACCGATGGTCTCGCCCCAGCTCGCGGTTGCGCCGGTCGAGATCGCAGCCTCGTCGCCAAGCGATACTCCCGCCTTGCCGAGCGCCGCCTTGAAGCGCCCGTGGGCGGCGTCGCGGTGGCGCTGGCTGTCGCGCTCGGCGGCGCCTCGATCACCTCGGCCAGCATCGAGCCACTCAGCCCTTCAGCCATGAACACGGCCGCTTCGCGCGGGTCCGGCCGAACATGGAAACCGCGGACATGGCCTTGAAACCGGCGCGCCACCTCGATCGCGGTCTCCACCGCCGCCTGCTCCGCCTCGGCGTGGCCCAGATAAGCGAGCACACTCTTGATCGGCATGGCCTGACTCCTCCTGTTGGCGTGGCGCGCGGTCGCGCGCCAGCGTCAGGGCGTTACTAGCGCAGGCGGCGAGGAGGAGCGTTGATCCTGGTCAACCGGCGCCGCGCGCGCGGGCGGCCGTTGGGCGGGTCGCCAGGAAGATGCCCGCGCCGACGAGTGCGGCGCCCACGACATGGAACAGGTGCAGCCGCTCGCCCAGCACGGTCATCGCGATCGCAGGCGCAAACACGGTCACCAGGTGCACGAACGGCGCCGCGCGGTTGGGGCCGATCAGGTCTACCCCCCGATTCCAGCACAGGTAGGACAGGATCGAAGGAAAGATCGAGACATAGCCGATGGCGAGCCCCGTCGGCAGGTCCGCCCGCAGGGTGCGCCCCGCCGCCATCTCCCAGGCGAAGACCGGCACCAGGATCATCGCGCCGATGAAGAAGATGCTCCACGCGAAGGCGAACGGGTGCATCGGCGGCCGGTCCTTCAAGAGGACCGTGTAGACGGCATAGCAGGTCATCGCCAGCAGCAGCCAGAGGTCGCCGAGCGAGAGATCGAGACTGAGCACGACGGTCAAGTCGCCGCGGGTGATGATCACGGCGACCCCCAGCAGCGAGCAGAGAATGCCGAGCGCCTGCCGCGGGCTCGCTCGCGCGCCCAACAGCAGGAACGAGACCGCGACCACCAAGGGTGGCGTGGTCGAGTTGATCAGCGCTGCGTTGATGGTCGTGGTCGATTGCAGGCCGAGGTAGAGCAAGGCATTGAAGGCGGCGACGCCGAGCAGGGCGAAGAGCATGAGGTGCTTGAGGCCGCGCAGGATCGCCGGCCAATCGCGGCGGAGGTGCGGCCAGGCGAGCGGCAAGAAAATCAGCGACGCGCCGAACCAGCGGCAGAAGGCGAGCGCGACCGGCGGCACGAATTCACTCACCGCCCGCCCGACGTTCATGTTGCCGGCCCAGAACAGCGCCGCCAACACGAGCAGCAGGTATGGCTGCCGCCAGAGCCAAGCCATTGCCGAGACGTCCCGAGGAGATGCGCCGGTCTGCCGCCCCGGCTACGCCGGAGTGGCCTGAAGTGGGGCAAGGTTTACGCGAATTGACCCCTGCCGGCCAGTCTGAAATAACACGCACGATGACCGCGACCGCCCCCTCGCTTGGGCGCGACGCCGGGACCATGGGTCTGATCGGCAGCGCGCATTTCCTGAGCCATTTCTTCCAGATGGCCCTGCCGCCACTGTTCCCGATCCTGAAGGCCGACCTGGGCGTGAGCTACACCGCCCTCGGCGGCGTGATGACGGTATTCTTCGCCGCCTCGGGCCTCACCCAGGCGGCGTCGGGCTTCCTGGTGGACCGGTTCGGCGCGCGCCGCGTGCTGCTGGGCGGACTGACCCTGCTGGCTGCGGCGACCGGCCTCATGGGCCTCGCCGGGACCTATTGGGCGCTGCTGCCGCTGGCCGCCCTGGCCGGGTTCGGCAATAGCGTGTTTCATCCCGCCGACCTCTCGATCCTCACCAACCGGGTAAGCCCGCATCGGCTGGGGCGCGCCTATGGCGTGCACACCATCGGCGGCAGCCTCGGCTATGCCGCCTCGCCGGTCCTGATCGTGACGCTCGCCGGCCTCTGGCACTGGCGGCTCGGCCTGGTGATCGCGAGCCTGATCGGGCTCGGCGCGGCGGTCGCCATCTGGCGCCTGGGGCGCGAACTCGCCGACGACGGCAGCGAGCATCGCCGCTCCGCCGGCGGCGCGCCGCCGCCGCTCGAGATCGCCGCCAGCATCCGCATGCTGCTGTCGCCGACGATGCTGGTCTGCTTCGGCTATTTCATGCTGGTGGCGATGGCGGCGATCGGCATCCAGACCGCGGCGGTGCCGGTGCTGCTCGCCCTCTACGACCTGCCGCTCGCCGCCGCCGCCGGCAATCTGACCGGGTTCCTGCTCGGCAGCGTGATTGGCATCCTGGCCGGCGGCATTCTCGCCGACCGCACGGCCCGCCACGACCTGCTGGCGGCCATTGGCCTGGTCGCCGGCGCGGCGCTGATGCTGGCCGTCGGCAGCGGCGCCCTGCCGGTCTGGACGGTCATGGGGGCGATGATCGGCGCCGGGGCGAGCTCCGGCTTCACCATGCCACCGCGCGATCTGCTGGTGCGGGCCGCCACACCGGCCGGGGCCTCGGGGCGGGTGTTCGGCTTCGTCTATTCCGGCCTCGACCTGGGCGCTTCGCTGACACCCTTCCTGTTCGGCATGCTGCTCGATCATGGCGAGCCGCGAGTCGTGTTCCTGGTGCTGGCCGGGCTCTACCTCGCGACCATTCTGACTTTGATCCAAGTGCGACGCGCGGGCGACCAGCGCGCCCGCGGTGCGGCCGCCGCACGACCGGCCGAGGAAGCCGCCGAGTAGCCGAAGGGAGGGACCATGCGCCGCGGTTATCTGGACCTGCCCGCCGGGCAGGTGCACTACATCGAATCGGGCAGCGGCGCGCCGCTGATCCTGCTGCACCGATCGCCGCGCTCGGCGCGCGACTGGTGGCGGCTGATGCCGCTCCTGGCACCCCGCTACCGGGTGATCGCGCTCGACACCCTCGGCTTCGGCCGTAGCGATCCGCTGCCCGCGGGCGCTACCATGGAGCATCTGGCCGGCGTGGTGGCGGCGGCGATCGCCGCCCTCGGCCTGGAGCGCGCCCACGTCTTCGGCCTCCACACCGGCAACAAGATCGGCGCCGCCCTCGGCGCAGACTTTGGCGGATGCGTGGACAAGCTGATCCTCTGCGGCCAGAACCACAGCATCATTCCGGAGAAAGCGGCACGTGATGCCGCCATCCACGGCATCGTCGATGCGTATTTCGTCGCCGCGGGCGGCGGCGGCGACGGATCGGGGCGACTGCGCCCCTGGGCGGCCGACTTCACCAACCTGACCAAGTTCTGGTGGCACGCCGAGATGCTGGCCCAGGTACCGCTCACCGAGGACCACTTGCGGCACATGGAGTACGAGGCGCTCGACTATCTGGAATGCCGGCGCTCGATCCAGGGCATCTACCGCGCCAATTTCGCGTTCGACTTCGGCGCCGCCATCCGCCGCATCGCGCGCTCCACCCTGGTGCTCGAGCTGACCACGCGCGCCGAGGACCATCTCGGGTGCCACGCCGCGCGGGTGCAGGCCCTGATCCCCGGCAGCCGCGCCGCCACCATCGACGGCTACGACGGCGACATCGTGTTCTGGCAGCCGGCGGCACTGGCGGCGGCGATCGGCGAGTTCTTGGGGTGATGCCCCATGTCGGCCACGCTTACGACTTGGAGCGCGGCTTGTAGCGACCCTGTGCCTCGACCAGGAAGGCGCGGTTGAAGCGGGCGCGGTAGTTCTCCATGGCCGCGGTCGCCGCGAGTTCGACCAGTTGCGCCTCGCTGAAGTGCTTGCGCGCCTCGGCGAACAGGGAATCGGAGACCGCGGCCGGGGTCTCGGTCAACCCCTCGGCGAACTCGAACGCAACCCGTTCCGCGGGCGCAAACAACGGACTATCGCGCCAAGCCGCCACCGCCGCGATCTTGTCGTCAGAGCTTCCGGCCGCGCTGCTCACGGCAGCGTTGGAGTCAATTCAGGAAGGACAGCCGATGATCTGCGCGACCCGGACGCATAGGAGCGCCCGCAACTCCTCCGGCAGCGTGTTGCTGCGCCCGGGTGCGAGGCCGAGGGCACGGCTCGCCTCGAGAATTGGCGGGCACCGGGCCTGAATGCCGAGCGAGTCCGGCAGTTGGCCGAGGGCGCTGAGGGCGGCCTCCATCAGGGGACGCGCCGCCTCCGGCGCCTCGTCGATGGCGAGCGGTCGCAGTCTCGGCATGGCCTGAATACCTGCTGGTCGAGCGCCGCACCCCAGCGCGCGGCATGGGCTTTCAGAGTGGACCAGTTCCCGGCCGCCGACAACACCTCGAGCGCCGGGCGGCCCGTCGGTCTTGCCGGCCCGTCGCGGGGCGGACATGGTCGGCCTGTCCCGATTCCCTGAGAGGTCGCGCCAATGGACCACCCGAACACGGTCATCGTCGACCATCCGCTGATCCGGCACAAGCTGACCATCATGCGCGAGGCGACCACGCCGACATCGAAGTTCCGCCAGCTGCTGCGCGAGATCAGCCTGCTGCTGGCCTATGAGGTCCTGCGGGATCTCGAGTGCACGACGATCGAGATCCGGACGCCGCTGGAGACCATGCTGGCGCCTAAGCTGGAGGGCAAGAAGCTGTGCTTCGTGTCGATCCTGCGGGCCGGCAACGGCCTGCTGGACGGAATGCTGGACCTGGTGCCGTCGGCCCGCGTCGGCCATGTCGGGCTGTACCGGGACCCGACGTCGCTGAAGCCGGTCGAGTACTACATGAAACTGCCCGAGCACATCGAAGACCGGCTCTGCATCGCGGTCGATCCGATGCTGGCGACCGGAAACTCGGCCGCCGCCGCCGTCCAGCGCATCAAGGAGGCCGGGGCGGCCCGCATCAAGTTCGTGTGCGTGCTGGCCGCGCCGGAGGGCATCGCGACCTTCACCGCCGCGCATCCCGACGTACCGGTCTACACCGCCGCGATCGATCGCCAGTTGAACCACCACGGCTACATCCTCCCCGGCCTCGGCGACGCCGGCGACAGGATGTATGGAACCAGGTAGCGGGCCGCCGCTGCCACTGGATCGCATCCTGCTCTAGGGTGTGGGCGCCGACTTGGGCCGGTCGGCCGACCCGTCACGGACACCGCCGGATTTGGCGCGCCACGGTCGACGAAGATGGGCACTACCGCTTCGCCGTGGCGCTATGACGCACCAGCCGCGTTCGCGAACAACCATCCCGGTCTGGCCGCGGATTCTCGGAAATACTACGCCAAGGGCCCACGTCAGGCCGCGGCTCGTTTTGTCGAGCGTCGGCCCGGCGCCTTCTTGGGTGGTGGAATGAGCCAGTATCGAAAGCAGTTTTCCACGGCGCACCGCGGCAGCCGGGGAAGTACTGGTGGCACGCACCCACCGCGATGCCATGGCGGACGGCCGCCCTGGCCACCACGGCCGCGGGCCCGGGGCCGCCCGTTCAGGCCCGGCGGAGCGTGATGCGCACCACCTCGCCCCGGGTGTTGAAGCGGACCGGCAGGGCCGAGGTGCCGATGCCCGCGCTGGTATAGCCGACCATGCCGCGCAGGTTCCAGAGCCCGGCGGCGAGCGCGCGGTGGCGCGACAGGTGCGTGATCACCGGCCGTCCCCCCGGCAGCGCCACCTGTCCGGCGTGGGTGTGGCCGGTGCGATAGAGCCGATGGCTAAGGTCCGCGGCCATTCCCGCGAGCTCGGGCGAGTGGACCAGGGCGACCCGGAACCCTTCGGGCGCCGACGCCAGGGCCTGGCGCGCCGCCTCGGTATAGAAATAGTGGGCGTCGTCGGTTCCCGTGAGCACCAGAGACTCGCCGCGCCGGGTGAGCACGGCGGACTCGTTCACCAGCGGCGCCAGGCCGGACTCGGCCAGCACCTCGGCCAGATCGGCGCCGTCATGATTGCCGAGCACGGCGAAATGGGCGTCGCAGATGCCGAGCGCGGCGCGCAGCCGCCGGAGCGGCCCACGGATCGCCGCGGCCGGCGTCGCCACGCCGAACACGAAATCGCCAGTCAGCACCGCCACGTCGGCCGCCGTGCGCTGGATGCGATCGAGCGCGGCCTCGGTGATCGCCGCGGGACCGTCGAGGTGCAGGTCGCTGACATGGAGGATGCGGAACCCGTCGAACGCCGGCGGCAGATCGGCGAAGGCGAGGTCGATTTCGGTCCGGCGAATGTCGGTGGCGTTCGCTTGCCCGCGCCGCTCGAGCCCGGCCAGGCGCAGGCCGACGCCGAAGGCCGCGACGGCGCGATTGAAGCCCGCCCAGTGCCGGCGCCGGCGCACCCCGTCGGGCGTGTATTTGCGCCCCTCCGCTTGCATGACCAGGCGGCGCGCGCGCCAAGCGGCGCGCCCATCGGTGGCGCGCGCCAGGCGCCAGCCGCTCTGCTCCGCAATCCGGGAGATGTCGTCCACTGCCGCCCCCACCGATCACTGCTGTCAGCGGGGGTGTTTTTAGCAGGGGCCCCGCTAGCAATTCGTTAGCAGCGGTCACCCCGGGGGCACTTCCGCACCAGCGCGCGGGCGCATAGGCTCGGGGTCGCGAAACCCAGGGAGTGCCCCCATGGCCGAGCCAACCCCCTTCGAGATCTACGCGATCCAGTACGCCCACTACCACCGCCGGGCGAGCCTGAACTTCCTCGGCGGCGATCCCCATGAGGGGCTGATGCCGATCACCTACTACGTCTGGGCCGTGGTCGGTCGCAACAAGACCTGGATCGTCGATACCGGGGGCGACGTGCCGGGTATCCAGCGGCGCGGCCGCAACCTGACGCGGGCGCCGGTGGACGGACTGAAGGCGGTCGGGGTCGACATCGGCCGGGTCGAGGACGTGATCATCACCCACATGCACTGGGACCACGCCGGCAACTACGACCAGTTCCCGAACGCGCGGTACTTCATCCAGGACCGCGAGATGAACTACGCCACGGGCCGGCACATGTGCCAGCGCCCGTTCCACGAGGCCTACGACGTCGAGCACGTGGTCGGCCTGGTGCGCAAGCTCTACGCCGGCAGAGTCCGCTTCGTCGACGGCGACGAGGAACTGGCACCGGGCCTGAGCGTGCACCATGTCGGCGGCCACACCATGGGCATGCAGATGGTGCGGGTGTGGACCCGGCGCGGCTGGGTCGTCCTCGCCTCCGACGCGGCCCACTTCTACGCCAACCGCGAGCAGGTGCGACCCTTCCCGACCGTGTTCCATGTCGGCGACATGGTTCAGGCCTATGGCCGGATGCTGCGGCTCGCCGACTCCGAGCGCCACATCGTCCCCGGCCACGACCCCCTGGTGCTCGAGCGCTATCCGGCGGTCGAGAAACTGGAGGGGGTGGTCCGCCTCGACCTCGACCCCAAGGCCTGAACGCCCAAGGCCTGAACGCCCAAGGCCTGAACTGCCCAGCGCCTGAACGGCCATTGTCGGTCGGCGCGCGAGCGGGCAGTATAGCGCCCGCAATCGCCGCCGAATGCGCCCCATGCCGACAGCGAAGAGAGTGGAGACACCGATGCCCGTCGCGTTGCTGCTGCTCGACTACCAGAAGGGAATCCTGAACTCGCCGGTGATCCCGTGGGACCCGGCGGATGCGCCGAAGACGGTCGCGGCCGCGGCCGAGGCGCTGGCCAAGGCGGCCCGCGCGGCCAAGGTGCCCGTGGTCCATGTCGGCGTGGTGCGCACCCGCGCGCGCGGCGTGTTCGACGAGAAGCGGAGCCAGGCGGCGCTGGCCTCCGGCAAGGGGCCGCGCGACACCATCGCCCTCGAGCACGGTTCGGTAGACGTCGAGTTCGTGGTCGCTCCGCAGGCGGGCGAGGACGTGGTGCACAAGGTCGGCGTCTCCGGCTTCGAAGGCACCCGGCTCGACCAGGTGCTGCGCAATCTGGGCGTCACGGACGTACTCGCCTGCGGCGTCTTCACCCACATGGCGGTCGAGAGCACCGTGCGCCAGGGCTTCGACAAGGGCTACCGGATGGCGGTCGCGGCCGAGGCCTGCGCATCGCCGAAGATCCCCCTGCATCAGGGCTCGCTCGAGCGCGGCATCGCCAGTTTCGCCCGCGTCCTCAACCAGGCCGAAGCCATGGCCTTGCTGCGGGGCGCCTGAAATGGCGGGTGCGGCACTCCGGGTCGGCTTCATCGGCCTCGGCGCCATGGGGCTGCCGATGGCGCAGAACCTGGCCAAGCGCCTCGGCGTGAAGGTCACGATCGCCGACGTGAACGCCAAGGCGCTGGAAGGTGCCGCCGCCTGGGGCGGCGTGGTCGCACCCTCGCCGGCGGCGGTCGCGGCTGCGAGCGACGTGGTCTTCACCATGCTGCCCGACGACCAGATCGTCCGCGCCGTGGCGCTCGGCCCCAAGGGAGTGATCGAGGGCGCGCGGCCAGGCTTGATTTATGTCGATGTCTCGACCATCGGCCCCTGGACCATGCGCGAGGTCGCCGCCGCCCTCGGCGCCAAGGAGGTCGAGGCGTTCGGTGCCGCCGCCACCCTCGGCGTCGCCGCCGCCCGGGAGGGGCGCCTCGGCATCTTCGTGGACAGTTTCAGCCCGTCCTTCGCCAAGGTCGAGGCGCTGATCAAGGGGTTCGCCAAGACCATCATGCCGACGGGTGTGCTCGCCTCCTCCAAGGTGGTGAAGCTGGTTAACAACCTGATGGTCGGCATGAACGTCGCCATCACCGCCGAGGCGATCGCCCTCGCCGGCAAGGCGGGCATCCCGGCCGCGACCATCGTCAAGCTGATCCGCAAGGGCTCGGGCGACAGTTACGCGCTCGCCAACCACTTC
>SHWA01000104.1 GCA_009693995.1 Alphaproteobacteria bacterium
TCCGCGTCACAGCCAGCGCGGTCGCCAGCCGCTCGTCGTGGTGGCGAATCAACTGGTCGAGCCGCGCCTCGAGGCCGCGGTAGGGCAGGCCGTGGGAGGGCAGCACGAGGGTGTCCTCGGGCAGGCCGCGGAAGGCCGGGATCGAATCCAGGAACAGGTGCAAGGGATCGGCCTCGGGCTCGTTGGGCCACACGCTGACATTGGGCGTGATGCGCGGCAGCACCTGGTCGCCGCCGATCAGCACCCCGAGGCCGGGGGCATGCAGGCAGGCGTGTTCCGGGCAGTGGCCGCGGCCGACGATCACCTCCCACTCGGTGCCGCCGATGACAATGCGCTCGCCCGCGACCATGCGGCGGAAGGCGTGGGGCAGGCCGTCGGCGTTGGGGCGGTAGCCGTTGCCGCGCGCCACGTGGAAGGCGACTTCAGGCTCCAGCAGTCCCGCGGCGTGATAGAAGCGCCGGGTGCCCGTGTCGAAGGCGGGGCCGTCCTCGATGCCTAGCCACTTGCCGTAGAGCCACTCCTCCTGGGTCATCCAGAGTTCGAGGTCGAAGGTTTCCGCGAACCAGCGCCCCAGTCCCACATGATCGGGATGGAAATGGGTGCCGATCAGGCGGCGCAACGGGCGGCCCGCGAGCGGCCCCGCCGCGATGCCACGCCACAGGTCCTTGATGCCGTCGTTGTTGATGCCGGTATCGACGATGGTCCACCCCTCGCCGTCGGCCAGCACCCACAGGTTGATATGATTGAGGTTGAAGGGCAGCGGCATGCGCACCCAGAACACGCCGGGCGCCACCTCGCGCACCTGAGAGGGGGCGGGTATCTCGGCGAACGGATAGGTGAGGAGGGACGCCGGGGCCTGGGTCACGCCCGGCTGGCCGCCTTCAGGTTCTCGATCAGGACCGCCATGCCCTGCCCGGCGCCGATGCACATGCTGATGACCGCGTAGCGCTCGCCCGTGGCGATCAGGTGCTGCATGGCCGTAATCGTCATGCGCGCCCCCGTGGCGCCCGGCGGGTGGCCGATGGAGATGCCGCCGCCATAGAGGTTGGTCTTCGCGCGCGGCGTCTTCAGGCAGGCTTCGGCGTGCAGGTTGACCACGGCGAACGCCTCGTTGATCTCGAAATAGTCGATGTCGCCGACGCTGAGGCCGGTGCGCCGCAGCAGATCCTGGACCGCCGGCACCGGCCCGCAGCCCATGATTCGGGGCGGCACGCCGACGAGCGCCCAGTCCACCAGCCGAATCTGATAGTCGATGCCGAGGGCATCCGCCCGCTCGCGCTCCGCCACCAGCACCATGGCGGCGCCGTCGGTGACGCCGCTCGAGTTGCCGGGGGTGACCTTGCCGCCCTGGCGGAACACCGGCTTCAAGGTGGCCAGCTTTTCCAACGTCACCTCGGGGCGGGGGAATTCATCCGTCTCCATCCGCCGGGTGCCCTTGCGCTCGGGCACGTCGATCGGTGCGATCTGCTGGGCCAGGAAGCCGGAGGCGATGGCGGCGCCGGCGCGGTTCTGGCTCATCACGCCCCAGGCATCCATGTCCTCGCGCCGGTACTGGAAGTCCTCGGCCAGGTTCTCGGCGGTCTCGCCCATGAGTTCCAGGCTGAACGGGTCGCGGTAGGCCCAGTCGAGAGTGTCCACCATGGCCTGCGGCCCGCGCTTCAGGCCCCAGCGCACGTTCTCGGCGACGTAGGGCGCGCGGCTGAAGTTCTCGCCGCCGCCGGCCAGCGCCAGGCGGCTGTGGCCGCTCAGCATCTGCTCGGCCGCGGTGACGATCGCCTGGGTGCCCGAGGCGCAGGCGCGGTTCACGTTCATCGCCCGGCTGTCCTCGGCCATGCCGGCCTCGAGCGCGACCACGCGGGCGATGAAGTAGCCCTGCTGATCGACGGGAAGGACGTTGCCGAACACCAAATGATCGACGTCCGCCGCCGCCACGCCGGCCCGCGCCAGGCAGGCCTTGGCGGCATGGGTGCCGAGGGCGGCGAGGGGTACGTCCTTCAGGCTCTTGCCGTAGTCGCCGAACGGCGTGCGCGCGCCGCCGGCGAGAATGATTTCCCGGGCCATGGCTTCCCCAGAGGGCTGTGCCGAACGAGTGGCAACCTTAGCCGCCGGAGGGGGGATTTTCAATTGTACCGGCGGGGCCGAGCGCGATCAGGCCGACCTTGGCCAGCCAGCCCAGGGTGCGCAGCAGGATCGGCCGCCGGTTTGCCGGCACCAGGTCGAGGATCGCCGAGGCCGGCTGCGGCCCCCGGCGGGCGAGGGTGTCCAACACGGCGCGGCATTCGTCCTCACTGGCGAGGAGGGCGAGGGCGAGTGCCGTCGCCGGCAGCCGCCGCATCAGCGCGAAGCGCGCCGCATCGGCCTCGGCCCCCGCGGCAACCTGCGTGGTCGCCGTGATCGGCGCGGTCGGATAGGCGGCAAACAGGCGGAACGGGTCCTCGCGCAAGGGATCGGGCGGGGCGCCGGGGAGGGGCGGGGCCGCCTCGTCCGCGCTTGCCCTGCGCCGGTTGAGTTCGGCGAACAGCGCCTGGTAGGCCGCAACCACCACCCGCCAGTCGAACACCTCGGCGGCGCGGCGGCGCCCTGCTTCGCCCATGGTCCGCCGGCGATCGGGGTCGGCGACCAGGGCGGTGAGGGCGTCCCGCGTGCGCCCCACGTCCACCGCCGTCATCTGGCTGGCGTGGCCGCAATAGCGGTCGTAGGTGTCGCTGCCGACGGCGTGGCGGAGCGCCAAGTCGGCGCCCGCCCCCGGCGGTGGGGCGAAGGTCGGGATACGAAAGCCGTCGATTCCGTCCCGAACCGTGTCGCGGTAGCCGTCCCAGTCGCTGACGATTGCCGGCAGGCCGGCCGCCATGGCCTCGATCGGGGTCAGGCCGAAGGTCTCCTGGATGTTGTCGGAGAGCGACATGAAGACATCGGCCCCTGCCCACGCGGCGCGCCGCGTCTCCGCGTTGCGCCCGTCGAGGACGTGGAGTGGCACCGAAGGGGCGAGCGCGGCGGCGGCCTCGCGGAAATGCGCCTCCAGCGCCGCGTTGGCGAACCAGCCGGCGAGGATCAGGTGCACCCGCGCGCCCGCCGCCGCCGCCTCGGCGGCAAGATACATTGGCAGCGGGTGCGCCTTGGCGTGATAGCTGAGCCGCCCGAGGAAGAGGACCGCGACGTCCCCCGCCGCGATGCCGAGCCGAGCGCGGAGCCCGGCCCGCGCCGCGGCGCGGACGGGCGAGGCGGCGAAATCGTCGCACTCGACCCCGAGCGGGATCACCGGCAGATCGAGGGGGATGCGTGGCGCGCCGCCGACCCGCTGGCGCAGGTAGTCGCCCCAGGTCTCCGTGATGCGCGCGACGGTGGCCTTGACCGCGGCCGAGGTGCAGACCAGGGCGTCCCACGGCTGGACTGGGTCGGTCAGCAGGCGCCCCACGGCGTCCATGGAGCGGTCTGAGGCCGTGGTGTGGGTGACGCCGACCAGGCTGTAGCGCCGCTGGCCGACATGGCGGCGCTGCCATGCGACGGTGCCGAGCTCGGGGCCCGGATAGAACAGGACGCCAGGATCGGCGAGCTGGTCGGGGCGAGTGAACGGCACGTAGCGCAACTTGCGCCCCGCCGGCCAGCCGCAGCGGCCAACGCGGGCGGCGAAGTCGTCGAACTCAGCGCGGCTGCGGGCGAAGGCGGTGAGGGAGGGGACACCGGCATGGCGCACGAAGCCGCGCAGGAATCCTTCGCCGGCGGCCTGACGCCCCATCAGGCGCTCGCCGCCGGTGTCGTAACCGTCGGGAGCGTAATAGAAGGCGCCGTTGGCGGGGGTAGCTGGCATGGGCCGACCAGTATGCGGAGTCGGCGGCAGTCTAGCGGGGCGCCGGCCTCAAGTGAATCGGGGCGCCGGCACCCCGCCGCTCAGACGTTGGTGATGTCGCGCGGGCGGTGGGGGAGCAACGGGCGATGGGGGGTCGAGCGCAGATGGTGCAGTTCCTCCACGCACTGCTTGAGCACGGCGATCTCCTTGCGGTCGTCACGGTCGAACGCGACCATTTCGCTCATCTTGTTTTCGGCCAAGTCGATCAGAGTCTGAATCGCGCGCACCGTCAGTGCCATGGGACACTCCCCTGTTCCCAGCCAAGCAACTTGGTGCCGATGCTGGGAGGGGCGCGGTAAAAATCGCGTTAAGGAAGATCGGTCGGCGCGCCGCCCCGCCCCGCGTCACATCTTTTTCTTGCCCGTGGCCGCGGAGCCGCGCTCCAAGGTCTTCAGCGACTGGCCGAGCAGGGCGCGGCGCTTGAGCCAGGGGCTCGGCCGGTAGCGGTCGTCGCCGTAGAACGCCTGCAGCGCCTCCAGCAGCATCAGCACCCGTTTCGGCCCGATGCGGTCGCCGGCCTCGAGCGGACCCTCGGGATAGTTGAGCGCGAGGCGCAGCGCCAAGTCGAGGTCGTCGGGGGTGGCGATCTGCATCTGGCAGAGCTCGCTGCCCATGTTGGTGATCGCCGCCTGGATGCGCGGCATGATGAAGCCGGGGCTGTCGTTGATGCGAGTGATCTTGACCCCGTCGGACGAAAGGTAGCCGAGGCCCTTGGCGACGGAGTCCTCGTCGGCGCCGGGTGGTGCCATCACGGTGCGCCGCGTCTCCCAGCCATAGAGCATGTCGACGGCAACGGTCTGGGCCGGATCCAGCCCGAGCCTGGTCGCCGTGGTGGTGGCATCATCGCCGAGCGGCGCGACGATGCAGATGGAGCCGGCGGTGGGTTTCGGCCCCTGCTCGACCACGATCATCTTGGCGCGCGCCAGGTCGACTAGGCGCCGCTTCCATTCGTCTTCCGCCGCCCAGATCCAGACTTTCTCGGGCAAGGTCGTCGGGGTCGCGGGCTCGGGCGGCACCACCATCTGGCCGTCCTTGTAGGGGTACCAGCCCTCGCCGGTCTTGCGGCCCAAGAGGTTCGAGATGAAGCGCTGCCGGTGATCGACCGTGGTGCGGTACTTGGGGTCGGAGAACCACTGCTGGAACATGGACGAGGCGGCCGGGAAGTTCACGTCGATGCCGGTCAGGTCCATCAGCTCGAACGGCCCCATGCGGTACTTGCCGGCGTCGCGCACGATGCGGTCGATGTCCGCGGTCGAGGCGATGCGCTCCTGCAGAATGCGGAGCGACTCGGAGTAGAACGCCCGGCCGTTGTGGTTGACCAGGAAGCCGGGCGCATCCTTGGCGCGCACCGGGGTGCGGCCCATGCGGCGGCCGACCTCCATCAGCAGGTCGAGGATCTCAGGTCTCGTCTTCGGTCCGTCGATCACCTCGACCAGCGCCATCAGGGGCACCGGATTGAAGAAGTGGAACCCTGCGACCCGGGTCTGATCCTTGCAGTTGGAGCCGATCTCGGAGACCAGGAGGGAGGAGGTGTTGCTGACCAGGACCGCATCGGGGCCGCAGATGCGCTCGAGGTCCACGAACACCTGCTTCTTGACCTCGATGTCCTCCCTGACCGCCTCGATCACCAGGTCGCAGCCCGCCAAGCCCTCCACCTTGTCCACGACTTCCATGCGGCGGATCGCCCGCTCGGCGTCGGCCTTGGGCATGCGCCCTTTGTCCACGCCGCGCAGGATCATCTTGGCCGAGAAGTCCTTGGCCTCGGCCGCCGCGCCGGCGCGCGAATCCGCGAGCCGGACCCTCATTCCGCCTTCGGCCGCCACCTGGGCGATGCCGCGCCCCATGGTGCCGGTGCCGAGCACGCCGATCAGATAGTTGTCGTCAATCTTGGTCTTGAACATGATCGTTCCGCCCCTACGCCTGGTTGTCGTGGTTCAGGATCATCAGCCAATCGGCGGCGGCGGCGCCCCGTGGCCCCGCCATCACCGGATTGAGATCGAGCTCAGCCAGCCGCGGCCCGGCGGCCGCCGCCAGCAGCGAGACCCGGACCAGCAGGTCGCGCAGGCTGGCGCGGTCGGCCGCCGCCCTTCCGCGCACGCCGTCGAGTATTCTTCCGCCACGCAGCGAAGCGAGCAGCACCTCCGCCTCGGCAGCGGTCATCGGCGCTGCGGCGAAGGCCACGTCCTTCAGCACCTCGACGAAGATGCCGCCCAGCCCGACCATGACCACGGGCCCGAACACCGGGTCCTGGCTGACGCCGATCACCATCTCGGCGCCGGAGTCCGCCATCCGCTGCACCACCACGCCGGCGATGTGCGCCGCCGGCTTGAGGCGCCGGGCCGCTTCCGTCACGGCGGCGAAGGCGGCGCGCACGGCCGCCGCATCGGCCAGGCCAAGGCGCACGCCGTCGGCCTCGGTCTTGTGGGGGATGTCGGGGGATTCGATCTTCACGGCGACCGGGTAGCCGAGGTGGTTTGCGGCGGCCACCGCCGCCTCCGCATCCTGGGCCAGTGCCACCGGCAGGATGCCGACGCCCGCCCGGGTGAGGATTTCGGCAGCCGCCAGCGTGGCGACCGGCCCCGCTGCTGGCGGCAGAGATGGGACCGCGACCGCCTGCGGTTCACTTTCAGCCAGCAGGCGGCGCCGCGCTTCGCCGTAGCGCGCCATGGCGGCGATCGCGTTGATCATCGGCACCGCGCCCCGCATGACACAGAGGCCGAGCGCCCGCAGGCGCCGGATACCTTCTGGCGGCCCCGCGACCCAGGCGACCATGAAGGGCTTCTCGGCCGTGGCGTGGATGTCGGTGAAGATCTCGACCAGGATGTCGACGAACCGGTCCATGAGCTGGAACCAGAAGATGCCGGTGTGCACCGCCGGGTCGGCGAGCACCAGCTTCATGGCGTCGCGCAGAAGTGCCGGCTCGGCGATGAAGGTCGCGGTGAGATCGACCGGGTTCTGAGCCGAGCCGAAGGCGGGCATGATCTTGCGCAATTCCACCTGGGTCGCCTCGCCCATGCGCGGCACCTGCAGGCCGAGCTCCTCCGCCCGGTCCGCCATGAGGACACCGGCGCCGCCCGATTGGGTGACCAGGCCGACGCCCCGGCCCGCGGGCACCGGGCAGTAGGCGAAGGCCTCGACGATGTCCAGCATATGAACCTCGTCGTCGGCGCGGATGATGCCCTTCTGACGCAGGACACCGTCCAGCACGGCATCCGCCCCGGCCAGCGCGCCGGTGTGCGAGGCCGCCGCTCGCGCGCCCGCTCCGGTGCGGCCGACCTTGGTGATGACGATCGGCTTGCCGAGCTGAATCGCGCGGGCCGCCACGGCCAGCAACTTGCGCCCGTCCTTGATGCCCTCGATGTAGCCGGCGATCACCCGGATGCGCGGGTCCTCGATGAGCGCGCCGACGGCATCCGCGAAATCGAAGTCGCACTCGTTGCCGGTATTGACGAAATAGCCGAGGCCGAGCCCGCGCTCGAGGGCGAGGGCCGCGATGGCGGTGCCGAACGCGCCCGACTGGGAGACGAAGCCGACCGGCCCCGGCGGCGCCTCGCGCTCCAGATACTGGCTGAAGTTCGCGGTCATGCCGTCGAAGGCGTTCACCACGCCGATGGTGTTCGGCCCGCAGATGCGCATCCCGCCGGCGCGGGCGAGGGCGACCAGGTCAGCCTGCGCCGCCTGCCCTTCCGGCCCCATCTCGGCGAAGCCCGAGGAGAAGATGACGCAGGCCTTGACCCCCTTGGCGATGAGCTGGCGGACACCTTCCATCACCTGCTTGGCCGGGAGCGCGATCACCCCGAGGTCGATCGGGCCCGGGATCGAGGCCAGGTCCGGAAAGCAGGGATAGCCTCCGATCTCCGCGTACTTCGGGTTCACCGGATAGACCCGGCCCCGGTACCCGAACTTCTTCAGGTACTTGATCGGCCGCCCGTTGACCCGGTTGAGATCGCTGGTCGCACCCAGGATGGCGATCGAAGCGGGGGCCAGCATCTCCTTCATCGGCCGCGCGACCCTCAGGCCGCCCGTTCGATCAGCATCGAGGCGCCGTGGCCGCCGTTGCCGCAGATCGCGGCGAGGCCGATCTTGCCGCCCTCGGCCTCCAGCCGGTGCAGCAGGGTGAGCAGGATGCGCGCACCCGACATGCCGATGGGATGGCCGAGGGCGATCGCGCCGCCCCAGGTGTTGACCCGCTCGGGGTCGAGGCCGAGCTTGCGCACGCACGCCAAGACCATGGCGGCGAATGCCTCGTTGATCTCGACAGAGTCGCAACTCTTGGGATCGACGCCCAGGCGCTTGGCCAGCCGCAAAGTCGATTCCACGGGGGCGAGGGTATATTCCTCGGGCTGCAAGGCGGCGAGCGTCGCCCCCATGATGCGGGCGCGCGGCGTCTTGCCGAGCCGCTTGGCGGCCTTGGCCGAAGCAATCACCAATGCGCAGGCGCCGTCGGTGATGCCCGAGGCGTTGCCGGCGGTGACTGTGCCGTCCTTGACGAACACCGGCTTGAGGGCGCGGAGCGCATCGGCCGTGGTATCGGGGCGCATATGCTCGTCGCTATCGACCGTCGTCGGTCCCTTGCGGCCGGGAACCTCGACGGCGACCGACATCCTGCGCAGGTGCCCCGCCTGCTGGGCCGCGGCCGCCGTCGCCTGCGAGCGCATCGCGAACGCGTCCTGGTCGGCGCGGCTGATGCCCTCGCGGCGCGCCATGTCGTCGCACAGCTTGCCCATGTGCGCCCCCGTCAGGGGATCGATGAACCCATCGGCCGAGAGCGCGTCCACCAGCGGCTCGTTGCCCATTCGGTTGCCCCAGCGCGCGTTGCGCAGGAGGTAGGGGATCGAGGACATGTGCTCCGAGCCACCGGCGAGCACCACCTCGGCGTCGCCTTCCAGGATCGCGTGGCGTGCCTGCATCACGGCGAGCAGGCCCGAGATGCAGGCCATCTGCACGGTGTAGGTCGGCGCCGTCTTCGGCAGGCCGCCCTTGAGCGCCATCAGCCGGCCCGGGTTCGGGCCGTTGCCGGCCTGGCGCGCGTTGCCCATGACGCAGAGGTCGATGTCGCCCAAGGCGATGCCGGCGTTCGCCACCGCGGCCTTGATCGCGGCCGCGCCGATGTCGACCGCGGTGGTCCCCGTCATGCCGCCGCCGAAGCGGCCGATGGGGGTGCGCGCGCCGCCCAGGATCACGATGTCGTCGCTCATGGTGCTCTCCTCGTCCTTGACTGGTTTCCGGTCGGCCTCAGGCGCCGAACGCCTGATGGCCGGTGATGGCGCGCCCGATGACGAGGGCGTGCACGTCATGGGTGCCTTCGAGGGTATTCACGGTCTCCATGTTGATGGCGTGCTGGAGCACCCGGTAGTCCTCGGTGATGCCGTTGCCGCCGTGCATGTCGCGGGCGACGCGCGCGATTTCGAGGGCCTTGCCGGCATTGTGCCGCTTGACGATCGAGGAGGTCGCCGGCGGCAGCCGCCCCTGGTCCTGAAGGCGCGCCAGGCGGTGCGCCATGAGCTGCATCGCGCCGATGTCGGTCGCCATGTCGGCCAGCTTCTTCTGCACCAGTTGGGTGGCGGCGAGCGGGCGGCCGAACTGCTTGCGCTCGGCGACGTAGGTGCGGGCGCGGCGGTAGCAGTCCTCGGCCACGCCGACGGTGCCCCAGCAGATGGCGAAGCGGGCGCCATTCAGCGCGTGAAACGGACCGGAGAGGCCGCGCGCACCGGCCAGACCATGGCTCTCGGGCACGAACACGTCCTGGAGCGAGAGCGCCCCCGTCGGCGAGGAACGCACCGAGAGCTTGCCCTTGATCGGGGTGACGGCGAATCCCTTGGACTCCCGCGGCACCACGAAGCCGCGGATCGGCTGCTCAGGCTCGTCCACCGCCTTGGCCCAGACGATGGCGACCCCGGCGAGGGGCGCGGTCGAGATCCACATCTTGGCCCCGTTCAACAGCCAGCCGCCCGCCACGCGCTTGGCGGTCGAGCGCATGGAGCCGGGGTCGGAGCCGGAATCGGGCTCGGTCAGGCCGAAGCAGCCGAGCATGTCGCCGGCGACGAGCTTGGGCAGGAAGTGGCGCTTCACGTCCTCGCTGGCGAAACGCAGGAACGTCGCGCAGATGAGCGAGGTCTGCACGCTCATGAGCGAGCGGAAGGAGGTGTCGACGCGCTCGAACTCGCGGCAGATCAGGCCGTACATCATGTAGCTGGCACCGGGGCCGCCGTACTCCGGCGGCACCAGCGGGGCGAGCAGGCCGAGGGCCGCCATCTCCTGCGGTACCGCGGTATCGAAGCTCTCGTCGCGGTGGGCGGGAATCACGCGCGGCTCCAGCTTCTCCTGGGCGTAGGCGCGCGCCGTTGCCATGACCAGCCGCTCGTCCTCGGAGAGGAGCGACTCCAGCAGGAAGGGATCGTCGGGGTCGAAGGGCGGCAGGGCCATGCCGGGTCGGTCCTCGTCGTCGGGGGCGCCATCATAGCCGAGGCGTGGCCGCAGGGAACCGCCGCAGGCTGCGCGCCGCTGGCTAGGCCGCAACGCCTGCCCTGTCAAGAGGCGCC
>SHWA01000105.1 GCA_009693995.1 Alphaproteobacteria bacterium
GACGAACACGGTCTCCAGATCCTCGGCGACCGCCAGGTCGAAGAAGAGATCGACCGGATCCACGCCGCGCGCCGCCGCCACGCGCCCGACCGTCTCGCCCTCGAGCGCTCGGTTCGCGTCGCGCGCGACCTGGGCGATCTCGATCCGGTCCCAGTCGCCGTAGAAGATCTTGCCCTTCTTGGGCCTCGCCAATTGGCCGCGGAAGGCTTCGCGGAAGGCGGGTTCCAGCAGCCGGCGCGCGATCGCGGCGGGGGTGGCCGACAGCAACGGCTCCCACACGTCGAGGCTGCCCAAGGGATAGGCGTTGGCGAGGGTGAACTCCATGCTGAGGGGCTGGCTGGTCACCTGGGCATAGACCTTGAGGCCGGCGGCTTGCGCGCGGCGCGCCTCGGCCAGCATCGCGGGCGCCCGGTCGGGGAAGGCGTCCATCTGGAACAGCGCCGACCAGACCACGGTGCGCCCGGTGGTACGCGCCCAGGCGGACAGGTCGGCGACACCGATATCGGGGCCCGAGGCGACCTGGAACACGCCTTGCGGCGCGGCGGCGAGGGTGCGGATCAGGGTGTCCGTCTCCTCGCGCCGGGCGAAGCGCGACGGCATCGGCACGCCGCCATGGCCGAAATGGTTGTGCGAGAACGAGGAAGCAAAGCCGATCGCGCCGGCGGCGAGGGCATCCGCCAGCACCCGGCACATGGCGGCGATCTCGTCTTCCCTGGCGGCGCGCTCCGAAGCGGCTGCGCCCATGACATGGGTGCGGATGGTCGAGTGGCCGGCAAAGACCGCCACGTTCGGGGTCACGCCGCGCCGGCGCAACATGGCGAGGAACTCGGGGAAAGTCTCGAACTCCCAGCGCACGCCGGCCTCGAGTGCCGCCAGCGGCATGCCTTCGACCACACTTAAGTTGCGCGCCAGCAGCGAGCGGTGCTCGGGCCGGCAGGGGGCGAGGCCGAACCCGCAATTGCCGATCACGATCGAGGTTACGCCGAGGGAGGGGGAGGGGGTCGCCGTCGCCTCCCAGGTGAGCTGGGCGTCGTAGTGGGTGTGGAGGTCGATGAACCCTGGCGCCAGCACCAGCCCGCCGGTGTCGATCGTGTGCGCCCCCGGCGTGCGGGCCAGATCGCCGACGGCGACGATTCGCCCACCGCTCACGCCGACATCCGCCCGGCGGAGCTCGCCCGCGACGCCGTCGGCGATCTGGCCGCCGCGGAAAACCTGGTCGATCATCGCCGGTGGCTCCGAAGGCATTGAGTTGAGTGCGCGTTCTAGCACATATCTCACACGCGTGAGAGACGCCGGAGGAGCGTGATTGTGCAGATCAAGGCGGCGGCATCCCGGTCCAAGTTGAGCGCATGAGTGATCGACGCGCGCGTCCATTTGCGCATTTCAACGGAGGAATCTGGCGGCCCTGGCTGGCTGGGGCCGCCGGCGTGGTGCAGTTTGCCGCGCTGGCACTGCTCTTGTCGCAAGGGTCGGCGCCGGAGCGGCCGGCGGCCAAGTCTCCCACCGGCGACCGCGCCCACGTCACGCCGTCACCTTTGGCGGCGCCGCCGACCGCCGTGGCGGCACCACCGCAAACCGAAGTCGATGACACACCGGCCTGGCGCCGGTACGCGGTCCGGCTGGATGGGCGCGGGTCGGGGCCGCTGATCGCGGTCGTGGTCGACGACCTCGGGCCCGCGCGCGCGCATGCGCTCCGCGCCATCAACTTGCCGGCACCGCTGACGCTCGCCTTCCTGCCCTAGGCCGAGCGGGTGGGCGAGCAGGCCGCCCTCGCCACGCTGGCCGGTCACGAGCTCTTGGCGCATGTGCCCATGGAGCCCGAATCCGCCAGGGAAGACCCAGGGCCGCAGGCGCTGTTGCGTCATCTGCCGGCCGAGCAGAACCTGCGCCGTCTGCGCCGGAACCTGGCGCAGTTCGCCGGCTATGTCGGCATCAACAATCACATGGGCAGTCGCTTCAGCGCCGATGCGGCGAGCATGGACTTGATCATGCAGGAGCTGAAAGTCCGCGGCTTGCTGTTCCTCGACAGTCGGACTTCGGTGCAATCGCTTGGCCGGCAGAGCGCAGAGCGCCACGGCGTGCCCAACGCCGTCCGCAACGTATTCCTCGACAACGACCACGATGCGGGTCGGATCCGCCGGCAGATCGAGACGCTCGAGAGCGAGGCCCGGCACTACGGCTGCGCCGTCGGCATCGGCCATCCTCACCCGGCCACGCTGGAGGAGTTGGAACGCTGGCTGCCGACCCTGGCCGCCCGCGGCTTCCAGCTGGTGCCGGTGTCGGCCATCGTCGACCGCCGCATCCAGCTTGCGGGGAAACCTTAGTTGCCGCGCCGGCCGCCCGAGGCGAACGCTTCCTCGGCGGCACGGATCAGGGCCTTGGCCTTGTTGCGGCTCTCCTGGTACTCGGTCTCGGGATCGCTGTCGGCGACCACGCCGCCGCCGGCCTGGACGTAGAGCATTCCGTCCTTGACCAGCCCGGTGCGCAACGTGATGCAGGTGTCCATGGAGCCGTTGGCGGCGAAATAACCGACCGCGCCGGCGTAGAAGCCGCGCCGCTCAGGCTCCAGCTCCTCGATGATCTCCATGGCGCGCACCTTGGGCGCGCCGGTGACGGTGCCGGCCGGAAAGCCGCCGATCAGGGCGTCGAGGGCATCGAACTTGGGATCGATCCGGCCCTGCACGTCGGAGACGATGTGCATGACGTGGGAGTAGTACTCGATCACCATCTTCTCGGTGACGTGGACGCTGCCCACCTGGGCGACCCGGCCGACATCGTTGCGGCCGAGATCGAGCAGCATCAAGTGTTCGGCCAGCTCCTTGGGATCGCTGAGCAGATCCTTGGCCAGCGCTTCGTCCTCGGCCTTGGTCGCGCCCCGCGGCCGGGTGCCGGCGATCGGGCGGATGGTGACCGTACCGTCGCGCAGCCGTACCAGGATCTCGGGGCTGGAGCCGACCAGAGCGAACCCGCCGAAGTCGAGGAAGAATAGGAAGGGGGACGGATTGAGCCGGCGCAACGACCGATAGAGCGCGAACGGTGGCAGCCGGAACGGCATGCGGAAGCGCTGCGAGGGAACCACCTGGAACACGTCCCCGGCCGCTATGTACTCCTTCGCCCGTCGCACCATGGCATGGTACTGCTCGCGGGTGACGTTCGACTGGGGTTCGCCGAGAACGCCGAGGTCGGCCACGGGCTCACGCCGGTGCGGCAGGCTGCGTTCCATGTCGGCGACCACGTCCGCCAGCCGCTCGCGAGCCAGATCGTAGGCAGCTTGCGCATTGCCGCTGGCCTGCGGCCATACCGGGGTGACCACGGTCAGCGAATCCGCGACCGCATCGAAGATTGCCATCACCGTCGGGCGCATCAGCATGGCGTCCGGAATGCCGATCGGGTCGGGATTGGTCTCCGGCAGCCGTTCCATCAGCCGCACCATGTCGTAGGCCATGTAGCCGACCAGGCCAGCGGCCATCGGCGGCAGCGCGGCCGGCAGCTCGATCCGCGACTCCCGGATCAGCGCCCTGAGCGAGGCCAGCGCCGGGCCCGAGTCGGGGATGTAGGCGTCGGGCTTGAAACGGGCCTGGCGATTGATCTCGGCGCGGTTGCCGAAGCAGCGCCAGATCAGGTCGGGCTTCAGGCCGATGATGGAATACCGGCCGCGCACCGCCCCGCCTTCGACCGATTCCAGCAGGAAGCTGTCGGGCCGCCCGTCGGCGAGCTTCAGCATCGCCGAGACCGGGGTCTCCAGATCCGCGACCAGGCGCGTCCAGACCACAGTTGCGGCGCCCCGTGCGTGGGCCGCGGCGAAGCTGTCGAAGGCGGGCTGGATCTGCATGGGGGTGCGCGATCCGCGTCGGCTAGAAGAGTTTGTCGACGGCGGTCCGGTTGACCGTGACCTTGTGCTGGGTGCCGAGGTGCCGCCGGTAGGCGTCGGTCAAGTCGCTGCCGTAGAGCCGGCGCACCTGGTCGCGGAGCGCGCCAAAAGCATCCGGTTCGCGGTCGGCGTCGGCGCGTAAGACCTCGGTCAGGCGCGCAACCACTTGCACCGTGCCGCCGCGAGCGGGCTGGCTGACCACCTCGCCGACAGCCCGGCGATAGAGTTCGTTGGCAAGCTCGATGGTCACCAAGGGCCCGGCCGGCGCGGCGCGACCGATGGGCGGGCTCTGGGTCAGCGGGATCCCCATCTCGGTGCTGACCTGGTCCAGGGTGGTGCCGGCGGCGAGCTTCTGCATGATGCCCTCGGCCGCCTTGGCGAGCCCCCTGCGGCGCTCGGCCGAGCGCCAACCCACGACCACCTGGTCGCTGACCTCGGTCAGCGGTCGCAGGCGGGAAGGGATCACCGCGTCCACCCGGAATACCACATAGCCGTTCTCCGCATCCGCGGTGAGCGGCGAGTCCTCGCCGATGGTCGCGCGCCCGATCAAGTTGGGTAGATCCCGCACCGGGGGCAATCCGGACGCCCCCTTGCCCTCGCCGTCACGACCGCGGCCGTCGAGCGCGGCGACCTTCTGCATCTTCAGGTTCAGCTTCTGCCCGACTTCCTCGAGGGTGGCGCCACCGGCCAGCGCGTCCTCGAGCTTGGTCGACAATTGGTATATCGCATCCGCCGCAAGCTCGATCTGGTGCGCGCGCAGCAGCTCCTCGCGCACCTCGGCGAAGGACCGGGTGCGCGCCGGAATCACTTTCCGAACCCTGACCACATGCCAACCGAAGTCGCTCCTGATCGGCTCGGTCACGCCGCCTTCGGTCACTGCGAAGGCGGCGCCGGCGAGATTCTCGGGCACATCGCCGCGCGCCACCGCGCCGAGTGTGGTGTGAACCGCCCCCTGGTCCCTGAGCTCGGCAGCCACTGATTCCAGCGCGCGGCCGACAGCGGCGAGTTCCGCACCCTTGGCAGCGACGTCGATGGTCGGTGCCAAGATCTGCTCGAGGTCGCGCTTCTCGGGCTGTTGGTAATCGGCCAGGCGGGCGTCGTATTCGGCTTGCAGCTGCTGCTCGCTCACCGTGACCTCAGCAACCAGGTCGAGTGGGCGCAGATGCAGGTAACTGAATGCGCGCAATTCCGGCACGGTAAAGCCGTCCCGGTTGGCCTGATAATGGGCCTCGATCGCCGTTGCGTCCGGGTCGGGAACGGCGTCGATCAGGCTTTCCGGCAACACCAGAAGGTCGGCCAGCCGGCGTTCGCCATAGAACGTGAACAGGGTGTCGAGGAGGGCTCGCGGCGGCTCGACGCCGCCCGACAGCGCCTCGAGCAACTGCGCCCGGGCGCTATCGCGGCGTACTTCGGCGACATAGGTCTCCTCGGAAAATCCGGTCTGGCCGATGGCCATCTGGAACAGCGCCCGGTCGAACTGCCCGGCGATGGTCTGGAACTGCGGCACCCGCTGAATCTCGGCGCGGACCTGATCGTCGCCGATCACGAGGCCCAGCCGGCGCACCTCCTGGTCGAAGAGGGCACGGGCGACCATGCCGTCGAGCGTGCGGTCGACCAACCCGAGCTCACGCGCCTTCTCGGTGTCGAGGGTGCCGCCGAAGAGCGGACGCAGGCGCGCAAGCTCGCGGCGGTAGGCGGTCTGCAGGTCGATGATGTTGATCTTGGCGGCCCCGACGGTCGCCACCTCGGTCTCGCGTCCGCCACGGAAAATGTCGCCGATTCCCCACAGCGCGAAGCTCGCGATCAGCAGGACCAGGAAAATCCTGATGAACCACGACGAGACTTGCTTGCGCATGAATTCGAGCATGTTGGAACCTTCTGCGCATCCGGGCCGGCGGCGGCCGGCGGATCATAGAAGCCGCCCCCCGCCGCGGCAACTCGCGCGGCCTTGGCTGCCCTGTGCCTGAGCCCGGCGGCGTGCTAAAGAGCGGCCATTCGCACCGCTTTGGGAGCACCCGATGCAGCCTGGCCGCCGCCCGCTCATTGCCGGGAACTGGAAGATGAACGGGCTGAAGGCGGATTCAAGTGCGCGGGTGCGCAACCTTGCGACTCTCCTCCGGGGTGCCGCCGGGCTCCCCGCCGAAATCGTGGTCTGTCCGCCAGCGACCCAGATCGCGGCCGTCGTCGAGGCCGCGGCGGGTACGCCGATCCTGGTCGGCGGACAGGATTGCCACGGGCAGCCGAAGGGCGCCCACACCGGTGACGTATCGGCGCCGATGCTGGCCGACCTCGGCTGCCGCTACGTGATCGTCGGCCATTCCGAGCGCCGCGCCAACCATGGCGAGGGCGACGCCCTGGTCGCGGCCAAGGCCGCTGCCGTCCGGGCTGCCGGTCTGGTGCCGATCATCTGCATCGGCGAGACCGCGGCCGAGCGCAACGCGGGGCAGGCGGTCGCGGTCGCAGGGCGCCAGATCGACGCCTCGGTGCCCGCGGGTACCACCCCTGCCAACACCGTGATCGCCTACGAGCCGGTCTGGGCGATCGGCACCGGGCGCACGCCGACGATTGAGGAGATCGCCGAGATGCACGCCGCGATCCGTGCCCGCCTGGTCGGACGCTTCGGTGCGCCGGCGGCCGGGGTGCGGGTCCTCTACGGCGGTTCGATGAAGCCCGAGAACGCCGGGCCGATCCTGCAGGTGGCAGACGTGGACGGCGGCCTGATCGGCGGCGCAAGCCTGGAGGCGGCCGATTTCTTCGCCATCTGCCGGGCCTCTGGGCCGGAAGCGAGCGCCGGCGATTGAGGTTGCCGCGGTTCGGTGTTAAGTAGCGCGCGGCGCCGGGCCCACCCGTGGCTCGCCAGGGACCCCAACCATGACGACGGTATTACTGGTCATCCACCTGCTGGTCGCGGTCGTCCTGATCGGCGTGGTCCTGGTGCAGCGGAGCGAAGGCGGCGCGCTTGGCATCGGTGGCAGCGGTGGGGGCGGGGGCGGCTTCATGAGCGGCCGCGGCACCGCCAACCTGCTGACGCGCGCGACGGCGATCCTGGCGGCGGTATTCATGGTGACCAGCTTGGGCCTGGCCCTGCTCCACACCCGCGAGCGGGCGCCGACATCGATCCTGGACGATCGCGGGGTAACCGATCAGCCGGCGGCCGACACGGCCGCACCCGCGGCTCCCGCCGTTCCGCTGGCGAAATAGGCGCGTGGCACCGCTCGCGGCCGCGGGGGCGGCACCCGACTCGCCCCTTGGGGGAAACGCGCGCTTCTGTTACGGTCGAGGCCCATGACGCGGTTCATCTTCGTCACCGGCGGCGTGGTTTCTTCACTCGGCAAGGGATTGGCATCCGCCGCCGTTGGCGCGATCCTTCAGGCGCGCGGGTTCCGCGTGCGTCTGCGCAAGCTCGATCCCTACCTCAACGTCGATCCGGGCACGATGAGCCCCTACCAGCACGGCGAGGTCTACGTCACCGACGACGGCGCCGAGACCGACCTCGACCTCGGCCACTATGAGCGGTTCACCGGAGTGGCTTCCCGGCGCAGCGACAACGTGACCAGCGGGCGCATCTACCAGACCGTGATCGCCAAGGAACGCCGAGGCGACTATCTGGGCGCGACGGTGCAGGTGATCCCCCACGTCACGGACGCGATCAAGTCGTTCATCACCGCCGATCTCGCGGGGGAGGATTTTCTCATCTGCGAGGTCGGTGGCACCGTCGGCGACATCGAGAGCCAGCCGTTCCTGGAGGCGATCCGCCAGCTCGGCAACGAGCTCGGGCGGCAGCGGGCGCTCTTCATCCATCTGACCCTGGTGCCCTTCATCAGCGCCAGCGGCGAGCTCAAGACCAAGCCGACCCAGCATTCGGTGAAGGAGCTGCGCAGCATCGGCATCCAGCCCGATATCCTGCTGTGCCGCTGCGACCGGCCGCTGCCCGAATCCGAGCGACGCAAGATCGCGCTCTTCTGCAACGTGCGCTCCGAGGCGGTGATCGAGGCGCCGGACGTGGATTCGATCTACCGGGTCCCGACCGTCTATCACCAGCACGGCCTCGACGATCAGATCCTGGCGATCCTAGGCATCACCGACGTGGGCGAACCGGACCTGTCGCGCTGGGAGCGGATCCTGCGCCTGATCACCATGCCGGAAGGCGAGGTCTCGATCGCCGTGGTCGGCAAGTACACCGGCTTGCTTGACGCATACAAGTCGCTGATCGAGGCCCTGATCCATGGCGGCCTCGCCAACCATGTCAGGGTCAACGTCAGCTGGTTCGATTCGCAGATCTTCGAGGAGAGCGATTCGCTGCACCGTCTCCAGGACGTGCACGGCATCCTTGTCCCCGGCGGCTTCGGCGAGCGCGGGGCGGAGGGCAAGGTCGCCGCGGTGACGTTCGCGCGCGAGAAGAAGATTCCCTATTTCGGGCTCTGCTTCGGCATGCAGATGGCCGTGGTCGAGACCGCGCGCAACGTCGCCGGCCTGAAGAGCGCCTCGTCCACGGAGTTCGGCGCGTGCGAACACGCGGTAGTCGGCCTGATGACCGAGTGGAGCAAGGGCAACGAAACCGTGACCCGGCCGGTCGGCGGCAGCCTCGGCGGCACCATGCGCCTCGGCGCCTACCCGACCGTGCTGAAACCGCGCAGCCAGGCGGCGGAGATCTACGGCGCCCAGCGGATCATGGAGCGGCACCGGCATCGGTACGAGGTCAACATCGCGTACCGCGAAACGCTCGAGGACGCCGGGCTCATGTTGTCGGGACTGTCGCCCGACGGTCAGCTCCCTGAGATCGTCGAGCGGCCGGATCATCCCTGGTTCATCGGGGTGCAGTTCCACCCCGAACTGAAGTCGAAGCCGTTCGAACCGCACCCGTTGTTCGCCTCCTTCATCAAGGCGGCGGTCGACCACTCGCGGTTGGTCTAGATGAGCCCGGCGGCGGGACCGACCAGCGAGACCCGGCCCCGGCACGTGCGGGTCGGGCGGCTCACCGTCGGCAACGATCTTCCCTTCACCCTGATCGCCGGGCCCTGCGCGCTGGAGAGCCGGGCGCACGCCCACGAGATGGCCCATGCCCTGGTCGAGATCACGACCCGACTCGACATCGGGCTGATCTACAAGACGTCCTTCGACAAGGCCAACCGGACCAGCGGCGGCAGCTTCCGCGGCATCGGCATGGAGCAGGGGCTGCCGATCCTGGCTGAGCTGCGCGAGCGCTATGGCTGCCCCGTGCTGACCGACGTGCATCTGCCGGAGCAGTGTGCGCCGACGGCGGCGGCGGTGGACGTGCTGCAGATTCCCGCCTTTCTCTGCCGCCAGACCGACCTCCTGCTGGCGGCGGCGGCGACCGGCAAGGCGATCAACGTCAAGAAGGGGCAGTTCCTCGCTCCCTGGGACATGGTCCATGTCGCCGCCAAGATCGCGAGCGGCGGCAATCAGAACATTTTTCTTTGCGAGCGCGGGGCCAGCTTCGGCTACAACACCCTGGTCTCCGACCTGCGCGCGCTCCCGATCCTGGCCGCGACCGGGTACCCGGTGGTATTCGACGCCACGCACTCTGTGCAGCAGCCAGGCGGCCTGGGTGGCTCGAGCGGCGGCCAGCGCGAGTTCGTGCCGGTGTTGGCGCGGGCTGCGGTCGCGGTCGGTGTCGCCGCGGTGTTCATCGAGACCCACGAGGAGCCGGCGCGGGCGCCGAGCGATGGACCCAACATGGTGCCGCTCGCGGATCTGCCCACCCTGCTGGAAACCTTGCGCGCGTTCGATCGGATCGCCAAACAGCTCGTCGGAGGTCGCCCGTGACCGCCATCGTCGACATCTTGGGACGCGAAATTCTGGACAGTCGCGGCAACCCGACGGTCGAGGTGGATGTCCGCCTCGCCGACGGCAGCACGGGACGTGCCGCGGTTCCCTCCGGCGCCTCCACCGGCGCCCACGAGGCGGTCGAGCGGCGCGACGGCGACCAGGGGCGCTATGGCGGCAAGGGTGTGCGGAACGCCGTCGCGGCGGTGGACGGGGAGCTGTTCGACGCCCTCTCCGGCCTCGAGGCCGAGGATCAGGCGGCGATCGACCGCACCATGATCGAGCTTGACGGTACCCCCAACAAGGGCCGCCTGGGAGCGAATGCCATCCTCGGCGTCAGCCTGGCGGTCGCCAAGGCGGCGGCGGCGGCGGCGCGCCTGCCGCTCTACCGCTATGTCGGCGGCGTCACGGCGCGCGTCCTGCCGGTGCCGATGATGAACATCGTCAATGGCGGCAGGCACGCCGACAACCCGATCGATATTCAGGAATTCATGATCATGCCGGTCGGTGCGGAGTCCCTCGCCGAGGCGGTGCGCACGGGTTCAGAGATATTTCATACCCTGGCCAAGCTGCTGCAGGAGGCCGGGCACAGCACCAATGTCGGCGACGAGGGCGGATTCGCCCCCAATCTCGCCTCGACCACGGATGCGCTCGATTTCGTCATGCGCGGCATCGAGCAGGCCGGGCGCCGCCCGGGCGAGGACGTG
>SHWA01000009.1 GCA_009693995.1 Alphaproteobacteria bacterium
GGCGGAGGGAGCCTCCTGGCTGTTCCGGGTCTCGCCCTACCTGGTGTTTGCGGCGGTCTGGGTCGCCGCCGCCCTGGTGCCGACGTTCGCCACGGGACTGATGTTCAGCTGGAGCGCCGACATGATCGTGATCGTCGCGCTCCTGGGCAGCGCGCGCTTCTTCCTTGCCCTCGCCGGGCTCGACGTCGGCACCAGCTTCGGCGGCATCGGCTCCAGTCGCGAGATGATGATCGCCACCCTCGCCGAGCCGGCGATGCTGATGATCGTTTTCACCCTCTCGCTCCTGGCCGGCACAACCCAGTTGTCGGCGGTTGCCGAGTACGTGCTGCTCGGCCGGGTCGGGCTCCAGATCTCGCTCGCCCTCGCCCTGATCGCGCTGATCATGGTGGCGATCGCCGAGAATGGGCGCATACCCGTGGACAACCCGGCGACCCACCTGGAGCTCACCATGGTGCACGAGGCGATGGTGCTGGAGTATTCGGGGCGCCACTTGGCCATGATCGAGGCGGCGGCGCAGCTGAAGCTGATCCTCTATCTCTCGCTGATGGCCTGCGTGTTTGCGCCCTGGGGCATGGCGACGGGCGGGCAGGGGCTGGCCGCGCTCATGGTCGGCGTGACCGTCTATGCCGCCAAGCTCGCCGCAGGCGCCGCCCTGCTCGCGTTTTTCGAGACCGCGATCGCCAAGATGCGGGTGTTCCGGGTGGCCGAGTTTCTGGGTGCCGGATTGATGCTCGGCCTGATCGCCATGCTGCTTCTGTTCGTGTCGCGGAGTCTCTGAGAATGGGCGACCTGGTCTTCGACGTGGCCCATCTGCTCGCCGGCGGCATGGTGGTGGTGAGCTTCCTGCTGCTCTACCAGGGCCGCATGTATGCCCTGCTCAACATGTTCGCCCTGCACGCGGCCCTGTTGTCGGCGGCGGTCGCCTGGCAGGCCTTGACCCAGGACGCGGCGCACCTGTTCGTCTCCGCGGCGATCGCGCTCGTGTTCAAGGCGATCGTGATTCCGGCGGCGCTGCACCGGATCGTGGAGCGGCTCGGCATCCACCGCGCCATCGAGCCGGTGGTCGGGGTCGGCTTGACCATGCTCGCCGGCACGGTCTTGGTGGCGCTCTCGATCCTGGTGATGCTGCCGATCACCTTGGCGTCGGATGCTCTGGCGCGGGAGGAGCTGGCGTTCGCGCTCTCGGTCGTCCTGCTCGGCCTGCTGATGATGATCACCCGGCACAACGCGGTCAGCCAGGTGGTCGGATTCATGTCAATGGAGAATGGCCTGGTGCTGGCGGCGGCGGGGGCGCGCGGCATGCCGCTCGTGGTAGAGTTCTCGGTCGCCTTCTCGATCCTGATCGCCTTCATCGTCATCGGCATCTTCCTGTTCCGCATCCGCGAGCGGTTCGACACCGTGGATCTGCAGGCGCTCGACCAGTTCCGGGGGGAGCGGCGGTGAGCGGGACGTGGAAGAGCGGCGTCGCCGGCGTGCTGCTGATCCCGGCCCTGGCCGCGGCGCTCCTGGCGGTGATCCCCGACTACCGCTGGGGCGCCAGGATCAATGTGGCGGCGGCGGCGCTGACCGCCCTGGTCGCGCTGTCGCTGTTCGTGGCAGGGACCGGCGGCGACGACTACCTGCTGATCGACGACCTGAACGTCGTCTTCGTCGCGCTGTCGACCTTCGTCGGCTTCACCACCAGCGTGTTCAGCGCCACCTACATCGCCCACGAGCTGGAGACCGGGCGGCTGACGCCGCTTTACCTGCGCTTCTACCACGCGATGTACCAGATCCTCATGTTCAGCATGAATCTCGCCCTGGTCGCCAACAACATCGGGCTGATGTGGGTGGCGATCGAGATGGCGACGCTGACCACGGTGTTGATGGTCGGCATCTACCGCACCCACGAGGCGCTGGAGGCGGCCTGGAAGTATTTCATCCTGGCCAGCGTCGGCATCGCCCTCGCCCTCTTCGGCACGATCCTGATTTACGTGGCGGCGCAGCCGGTGGTGGGGGAGGGGCTGCCGGCGATGGCCTGGACCACGCTGTCCGGCAGCGCGCACCTCTTCGATCCCGCGCTGCTCAACCTCGCCTTCCTGTTCCTGCTCATCGGCTATGGCACCAAGGTCGGGCTGGCGCCGCTGCACGCTTGGCTGCCGGACGCCCATGCCGAGGGGCCGACGCCGATCTCGGCGGTGCTGTCCGGGCTCCTGCTCAACGTCGCGCTCTATGCGCTGTTGCGGTTCAAGATACTGCTCGCGGCGAACGCCGGCGCGGTGGCGCCGGGACCGCTCATGGTCGCGCTCGGTCTGGGCTCGCTCGTGTTCGCCGCGTTCCTGCTCTACCGCCGCCGCGACATCAAGCGGTTCTTCGCCTATTCCTCGGTGGAGCACATGGGCATCTGCACCTTCGCCTTCGGCATGGGGGGGGCGCTCGCCAACTTCGCCGGCCTCCTGCACATGACCATGCACAGCCTGACCAAGTCGGCGATCTTCTTCGCCGTCGGCCACATCGCCCAGGTGACCGGCACCCAGCGCATGGAAGGGATCCGTGGGCTCACCGTGTCGCACCCGGCGCTCGGGTGGGGGCTCGTCTTCGGCGTCGTAGCAATCGCCGGGCTGCCGCCGTTCGGTCTCTTCACCAGCGAGTTCCTGGTGGTGACCTCGACCTTCGCGCGGGCGCCCTATCTCGCCGTACCGCTCGGGCTCGGGCTCCTGATCGGGCTCGGTGCGCTCTTGTTGCGGCTGCAGCAGGTGGCGTTCGGTGCGCCGCTGGCGCAGACCCAGCCGGCGCGCGCCTCACTCGTGCCGCTCTACGCCCATCTCGCGCTGGTGTTCCTGTGCGGCGTCTACCTGCCGCGCGCCGTGGTCGACTGGTTCCAGCATGTCGCCGCCCGACTCGGCTGAGGCACTCGACACTCTGCTCGCCGGCGCACGTGCCCTCGCCGATCACGCGCCCTATCCGCGCGTCCTCCTGGCGCCGGCCGCGTGGGAGCGGCTGGCGGGCGAGCTTGCCGCCGGCACGCTCGACCTGCTCGCCTTCTTCGGCGAGGCGGGTGCCGTGCACGCCGTGGTGCGCGCGCCGGGGAGCGGGCGGATCGCGGTCCTCTCCCTCGCCTGCCCGGAGGGTCGCTTTCCTTCGTTGGGCCGCGTGCACGCGCCGGCGATCCGGCTGGAGCGGGCGATCCGCGATCTCCACGGCCTGGTGCCGGAGGGCGCGGCGGATGCGCGCCCCTGGCTCGATCATGGCCGCTGGCCGGGCTCGGCCGGCCCGGTCGCCTATCCGTTCCTCGCGGCCGAGGGCGACAATTTGCACCAGATCCCGGTCGGGCCGGTCCATGCCGGCATCATCGAGCCCGGCCATTTCCGCTTCTTTGCCAGCGGCGAGACCGTGGTCCGATTGGAAGCGCGGCTCGGCTACGCCCACAAAGGGACCGAGGCGCTGCTGGCGGGCGCGGACCTCGTGCGGGCCGCGCGGCTGGTCGGCCGCGTCTCGGGCGACGCGACGGTAGCCTACGGCATCGCCTTCGCCCGCGCCGTCGAGGCGGCGCTGCGTGTGCCGCCGCCGCCCAGGGCCGACTGGCTGCGGGCCTTGATGGCGGAGCTCGAGCGCATCGCCAATCACCTCGGCGACATCGGCGCGATCTGCAACGACGCTTCCTTCACCCTGCTGCACGCGCACCTCGGCATCTTGCGCGAGCGTACCCTACAGGCGTCCGCCGCCGCATTCGGGCACCGGCTGATGATGGACCGCGTGGTGCCCGGCGGGGTCGCGGTGGATCTTGCGGTGGAGGGTGCCGCCGCCATCGGTCGCCTGATCCGCCAGGTGCAGGCCGAACTGCCGGAGCTGATCGATCTCTATGACAACACGGCCAGCCTGCAGGACCGCACGGTCGCGACCGGCATCGTCGGGGCTGCGCTGGTGCGCCGGTTCGCCGCCGGCGGCTTCGTCGGCCGCGCCTCGGGACGCGCCTTCGATGCGCGCCGCAGGGTTCCCTATCCGCCCTACGACGCGCTCCGCTTCGACGTGCCGGTGTTGAACGAGGGCGATGTCAACGCCCGGGTCTGGGTGCGCATCCGGGAAGTGCAGGCGAGCCTCGGCCTGCTGGAGCAGATTCTGGCCGGACTGCCGGGGGGCGCCACGCGCCACGCCCTTCCCGAAGGCGGGCCGGGCGCGGCGCGCGAGGGCCTGGCGATCGTGGAATCGTTCCGCGGCGACGTGCTGGTCTGGGTCAGGATCGGGGCCGACGGGCGGGTGGTCCGCTGTCACCCGCGCGATCCCTCGTGGTTCCAGTGGCCTCTTCTGGAGGCGGCGGTCGAGGGCAACATCGTCGCCGACTTCCCGCTCTGCAACAAATCGTTCAACTGCTCCTATTCCGGCCACGATCTGTAGGCAGCCATGCGCAAGCGTCTGTTCCAGAATATCCTGACCCGGCCGGTGACGATCGACGCGCCGGCGCCGGGAGAGGCCGAGTTGGCCGCCGTCGCCGCCGCGCTCCAAGAGCGCGCACGTCGGTGCCTCGGGCGCAGCCTGGCGATCCGCGAGGTCGATGCCGGCAGTTGCAACGGCTGCGAGCTGGAGATCCACGCGCTCAACAACGCGGTCTACGATCTGGAGCGCTTCGGCATCCGCTTCGTCGCCTCGCCGCGGCATGCCGACGTGCTCCTGGTGACCGGGCCCGTCACGCGCAACATGGAGGAGGCGCTGCGCCGGACCTGCGACGCGACCCCGGCGCCGAAATGGGTGGTGGCGGTCGGCGACTGCGGCGTCGATGGCGGCGTCTTCCGCGGCAGTGCGGCTTGCGTCGGCGGGGTCAGCGCGGTGCTGCCGGTCGACCTCCGCATCCCCGGCTGCCCACCGACGCCGCTCGATCTGCTGAAGGGGCTGCTCGCGCTGCTCGAGGGTCAGGCGACCGTCAAGCCTCGCGCGGCGCCTCGGTGATGCGCCGCCGCCACGCCTGGGTGCGAGCGAGCAAGCCGCGGGTCACGAGCGTGTGGACGATGCGCACGGCGGCCGAGGTGGTGAAGATCAGGAGCGCCATGGCGGCGGCCGGGGCGGTGTCGCCGGCGTCGTCCATGTTGAGCACGGCGACCGAAGCGAGCGTGGTGTCGGGCGAATAGAGGAACACCACGCCCGAGACCGTGGTCATCGCATTGACGAACAGATAGAGCGCGATCTCGAACACTGTCGGCAGCGACACCGGCAGGGTTACGCTGAGGAAGCTGCGCCAGATCGGCACCTTGAGCGAGACCGCGACAGTCTCGAACTCGGGGTCGAGCTGCTTGAGCTGGGTGATCGCCGTCAGGTGCGCGACCGCATAGAAGTGGACGATGGTGTTGAGCACCAGGATCGCCATGGTGCCGTAGATGGCGCCGAGAGGATTGGCGGGTGCGTTGAAAAAGAAGATATACGCCAGGCCGAGGACGATCCCCGGCACCGCGAGCGGCAAGAGCGCAAGGAGCTGCGTCGCCGCGCCCAGCCAGCGCAACCCCCGCGTCTTCTCCACCAGGAAGGCCAGGGTGAAGACGAACAGGCTGCCGAGCAGGGCCGACCAGCCGGCCAATGTGAGGGAGTTGCGGTAGCTCCCCCAGCCGCCACCGTCCACGTTGTCGAAGTCGAAATGGCCGAGCGTGAACGACAGGTCGTAGGGCCACAGCTTGATCGAGGCGGCGAAGGCGGCGACGGCAATGATGCCGACGATCACCACCGCGACCGCCGTGCAGAAGAGCGCCGCGGCCGCATCGACGGCCGGGCTCGGCTTCGGTGCAAGCGGCACCGAGCGTGCACCTAGAAGCGCCACCTGCCGGCCGGCGGCGAATCGGTCGGCGACGAAGGCGAGGGCGGCCGGCACCAGCAGGATCAGCCCGACCACCGCCCCCATCTGGAAGTTCTGCTGGCCGATCACCTGCTTGTAGACGTCGGTGGCGAGCACGTTGTAGTGGCCGCCAATCACCTTCGGCACGCCGAAGTCGGTGATCACCAGGGTGAAGACGACGAAGGCGGCGCTGATCAGGCCGTAGCGCACCCCCGGCAGGGTGACCGCGAAGAACGTGCGCAGCCGCCCGGCGCGGAGCGATTCCGCCGCCTCATACAGGCGCTGATCGGCGGTGGCGAAGGCGGTCAGCAGGATGATCAGGGCATGGGGGAAGGTCCAGAACACCTCGCCCATGACAATGCCGATCGGCCCATAAATCGAGGCGCCGAAAAGGAGGCCCTTGAGCAGACCCTGGTTGCCGAACAGGTAGACCAGGCTGATCGCCGGCAAGAGCGAGGGCGCCAGGATCGGCACCAGGGCGACGGCGCGGAACAGCCCCTTCGCCGGCATGCAGCTCCGCGTCAGGCACCAGGCGAAGGCGAAGGCGAGCGTGACGCAGATGGCGGTCGCGAGCAGGGCGACGAACAGGCTGTGGTGCAGCGAGCGCAGCAGCGCCGGGCTCTCGGCGTAGGCGAGGAAATTGGCGAGCCCGACAAAGCCGCCCGCGCGATCCTGGAACGCCTTGACCAGCAGCGTCGCAAGGGGCGCAACCACGGTGAGAGTGAGCAGCAGGAACCCGACCCCGAGGCCGAGGCGCATGATCAGGTCGTCGCGGCTCGCGCCCAGACGCCGCCTTCGCATCCCCGGTTCGGCCGTGGCGATCACCGCGGCCAGCCGAAAAAGACCCGCAGGCGATCGCGCGGGAGCGCGGCCTCGACCCACTCGCCGGGCCGCAGCGCCAGGTCGCGCACCGCCTGCGCCGAGAGGTCCGCTTCCAGCGGTGCCGCGATGCCCCGCGGCGCCAGATGGGCGGTGTAATAGCTGCCCATGAACTCCAGCCGTTCGACCCGGGCTGAGACCATGTTCGCGCAATCGCCGGATGCCCTGCCGATGGCGATGTCCTCGGGACGGATGCAGAGGGTGACCGTCTCGGTTGTCCCCTCGCACGCCCCCGCCGCACAGTGGAGCGTCACATCGCCGACCGCGACCCGGTCACCGGGCAGGCGCCGGCCGGGAAGCACGTTCATGCGCCCCAGGAACTCGGCGACGAAGGGCGTGGCGGGGTGGCGGTAGACCTGCTCCGGCGTGCCGATCTGATCGATCCGGCCCTGGGCCATGACCACGATCCGGTCGGCCATGGTGAGGGCTTCTTCCTGGTCGTGGGTCACCATCACGGTGGTGACGCCGAGCCGGCGCTGGAGGGCGCGAATCTCGCCGCGCAGGCGTGCGCGCACTTGGGCGTCGAGCGCCGAGAGCGGCTCGTCCAGCAGCAGCAGCGAGGGCGCCGGTGCGAGCGCGCGCGCCAACGCGACGCGCTGCTGCTGGCCGCCGGAAAGCTGAGCCGGGAACTTGTCGGCCTGCTCGGCGAGGCCGACCAGGTCGAGCAGCTCCGCCACCCGCTCCCGTACCCGGAGGCGCGCGAGGCCCCGGTTCTCGATCCCGAAGGCGACGTTGCGGGCGACCGTGAGGTTGGGAAAGAGCGCGTAGGACTGGAACACGATGCCGAAATCGCGGCGCGCCGCCGGCAGCGCCGAGATCTCGGCGCCGGCCTGGAAGACCTGCCCCGTGGTCTGGGCATCCAGTCCGGCGATGATCCGCAAGAGAGTCGTCTTGCCGCAGCCCGACGGCCCGACGCAGCAGATGAACTCGCCTTTGAACACCTCGAGCGAGATGCCGTGGAGCGCGGTGAACCGGCCGAACTGCTTGGCGATGTCGACCAGCCGAAGAAAGGCCTCGGGCCGTGGCATAGCCGCGCCGACGGGTACCGGAACGTCGGCGAGCGTGACCACGGAAATCAGTCAATCCGCGGGCGCAGGCGAGCCCGCGCCCGCCCGCCCCCGCTCAGGACTTCGGCTCCGACTTGCCGTCGTAGCGCGTCTGCCATTCCTTCAGGATCCGCTCGCGGTTCTTGGCGGCCCAGGCGAAGTCGTTCTTGATCATCATCGTGGCGATGGTCTCGGGCAGATGGGGCAGGGGCTTGGCCACGCCTGGCAAGGCCACGACCGCGAAATTCTTGGCGTAGAACTCGTTCGCCTCGCGGCTGACGCTGAAATCGACTAGCTTGCGGGCCGCCTCCACGCGCTTGGAGCCCTTCAGGATCGCGGTCGCCTCCATGTCCCACCCGAGGCCTTCCTTGGGGAACACCAGGTCGATGGGCGCACCCTTCGCCTTCTCCGAGGAGGCACGGTATTCGAAGGAGAAGCCGATCGGGTACTCGCCGGTCGCCGCCATGCGCGCCGGCTTCGAGCCGGAGTGGGTATAGACCGCCATGTTGTCGTGGAGCGCGTCCATGAACTTCCAGCCCTCGGCCTCGCCGAAGAGCTGCAGCCAGCTCGAGACCATCAGGTAGCCGGTGCCCGAGGAATTGGGGTTCGGCATCACCAGGGCGCCCTTGTAGATCGGCTTGGCCAGGTCCTTCCACGACTCGGGCTTGGGCAGGTTGCGCTTCTGCGCCTCGACCGTATTGAAGGCGACGGTTGCCATCCACGCGTCCATGCCGGTCCAGGCCGGCGGCGACTTGGGGTCGCGGAAGTTGGCGGTGACGGCCTCGAGACCCTTGGGCGCATATGTGTCGAGCATGCCTTCCTGGTCGAGCAGCATCAGGCTGGTGGCCGCCACGCGCCATACCACGTCGGCCTGGGGATTGGCCTTCTCGGCCAAGAGGCGCGCGGTGATGATGCCGGTGGAATCGCGCACCAATTTGATGGTGATGTCAGGGTTCTGCTTCTCGAACCCTTCCTTGTAGGCCTTGATCTGATCCGCCTCGAGGGCGGTATAGACCACGAGCTCGGTGGCCGCCGTAGCCGGCCCCGACCCGATGGCGCCGGCGAGGGTGAGGGTCGCCAGCAGCAGTGCGCCGCGTCTGGTCAGCTTGGTCTGCATTCAGCCTCTCCTGTGGTTGTCGGGGGCGCCGGCCATGCTGCCAAGCCAGTGGCATTTGGCGACCCGTGCGAGAACGTAGACGAGCGTGATGACAGTCTTGTGACTGGTGCGCGGCGGCACCTCATGTCGCGTGGGGGCTGTAGGTGACGAAGGGCAGCTCGGGCGCCCGCACCTTGCGCGCCTCGGCCTCGACCAAGGCCAGCAGGCGGATCGCGGTCTCGCCGGCGGCGGCAGGGTCGGGGGCGGCGCCGCGCACATAGGGGGCGCGCAGTTCCTCGATCCCCTCGACCGCGGCGAGCAGGGCCGGCGCCACCAGCTTGAGGCGCAGGTGATCGGCGCCGGTCAGATAGTCGGTGTGAATCATGTCGTGGGCCTCGGGCAGAATGCCGAGAATGTGGAGCGAGCGGTTGGTCCAATGGGTCGCGGCCAGCATGGCGGCCTCGACCCGCGCCTCGTGGAAACGTGGCCCGATCTTGGCGAGCTGTCGGGTGATGCGCTCGGCCTTGTGCAAATGGGCGTCGCTCTTCATGCCGGCTTCGCCGCCCCCGCCAGCAGGGCACGTGCCCCGGCGAGGCAGTCGTCGAAGGCGCGGCGGCAGCTCTCCACCAGGGCCGGCGTGATCGGATCGTCGCCGCGGACATAGGGCTCGCGCATGTCCTCGAGCACGGTGAGCGCGGCGAAGGTCTGTTGCAGCCTGGCGGGCACGGCGCCCCGGATCGGCGGGAAGCCGACATGGATCACGTCTCCGGGGGGCAGGATCACCCGCTGCCAGATGCCCGCCTGCGGTGGCGGCACCACATAAAGGCCGGGAATCTGATGCGCGTAATAGTCGCCCTCGGCGGTGATGCCGAGGTGGTGCATGACCGCGTTCACCGCGTTGGTGGCGACCGTCATGCTGGTCCACATCCAGATCTCGAAGTCACCCCGCGGGTCGAGTTGCTCGCGCAGCTCCGACAGCCGCTCGACCTTTTCCATGTGATCGGCGATCCGCATCGGCTGCCCCTCTGCACCTTGAAACCAGTCCAGCGGAGCCGGCGGCGGCTGTCAACTGTTCCGACATCATTATGAATTATCAAGCTTAATCAATGATGTGCGTGTTATAATTAGAAGTATTCCACATATTTTCACCAAGCTCTGGAAATATATAATGAATCGATAATAATTTAGTGCGGACCCATGGCACCGTGACCGGCCAGCTTGACAGGTGGGCCGCGGCGAATCGGCGCTGATTCGCGCAACGCGTTGGCAATTCTCGACAAATCGGCGCTGGCACCGCGCTTGCATGGTTAACGTCGCGCCAGAGTGTCCATGAAGGACGATGGCCAGCCTGCTTCGGCCGCGACAAGTCCCGGAACGGGATGCGCCGGCCCACGGATCGGTCGGGAGGGTCGCGACATGCAACGGACGTTTACCTGGATTCTCGGCGCCACCGCGGCGCTGATGTTCACGGCGGGTCTTACCACGCCACGGCCGGCCGCGGCGCTGGTGGTCGGGCCGAACTTCGGCCTCACCGACCTGACGACGCATGTGACTTTGCCCGGCGGCGCGGGGCCGCTTTTCGATGGCTTCGGGCGGCTGGTCACGCCGGGCTTCGGCTATCCGACCGTGCTCAACCCCTTCGGCGCGGCATCGGTCGAGAATTTCTGCGCCGGCGGCATCGCCGTGCCGCTCGGCTGCGGCGCGGCGCCCGACCCGATCGACGGCTTCGGCGGCGCCGTCGGCGGCGCCATCGTCGAGCGCGCCTTCGGCGGACCCGGCATCACCGGCGGGCTGCTCTGGTCACCCTTCTTCCTGAGCGACGGCGCCCCGGCCGGCAAGGTGTCGCGCATCGATTCCGTCGGCTCGGTCGATCTGTTCAACCCGCTGCCGGTGCCGGTGTTCGGCGTCGGCGGGGTGTGGCTGGCGGTAACCGGCACGCTCCCGCTCGGTAAGTACGCCGCCGCCTCGGTGCGCGGCTCCATCGGCTTGCTGCCGCCGATCGACGTGACCTTCATGTCGGACGGCTTGGGTGGCGGTGGCAGTCTGGTCGACCAGGTGCTCGACAACACCGCGTTCACGTTTCTGCTGGAATCGCTCATCATCGGTGGACCGCTCGCCGGCGGCACCAACTTCCTGGCGGCGGGGGTCAGCCTCTATCCGGGCCTGTTCGTGATCCCGCCTGGCGGCACCATCAACGTGACCGCGACGATCTCGCTCGTGGCGGACCCGGATGCCTCAATCATATTCGTCGATCTGCCGCCGGCAATCCGAGCCAAGCTGCCGTTCAACCTGTTCGGCGCCGGCGGGGTGATCCCCGAGCCCTCGACCCTGGCCGTCCTGCTCGGCGGCCTCGGCGTTCTGGTCTTCGTGCGGCGGCGCCGACGGCCCTAACGCCGGGTATAGGGTCCTCTGACATGCTGTGGCGGCGCGCTCCTCGGGGCGCGCCGCCGGCATATTGGCGCCCCAACGCGCCAGATCACACCCGCGTCGCCTGGATCGCCTGCCACACTCGGAACGGGGTGAGCGGCATGTCGATGTGCCGGATGCCGAGGGGGGCGAGCGCGTCCATGACGGCGTTGACGAGCGCCGCCGGCGCCCCCGTCGCCCCCGATTCGCCGCAGCCCTTCACGCCCAGCGGATTGCCGGGGTCTGTGGTCGGATGGTTGACGAAGGTGAAGGACGGCAGGTCGTCGGCGCGTGGAATCTGATAGTCCATGAAGGATGCGGATAAGAGCTGGCCCGACTCCGGGTCATAGACCGTGTGCTCGAATCCCGCCTGGCCGAGTCCCTGCGTGATGCCGCCGTGGAACTGCCCCTCGACCAGGAGCGGATTGAGGATGCGCCCGACGTCGTGCGCCATCAGGTAGGAGAGGATCTCCACCCGGCCGGTCTCCGGGTCCACCTCGACCTCGCAGACATGGCAGCCGGTCGGGAAGGTGGCGTTGGGCTGGCGCGAATAGCCGGTCTCGGAGAGGCCGGGGGTGATGCCGTCGGGCAGGGTGGCGAAGTCGTAGGCGGCCTTGGCGACGGCCTTGAAGGCGAGGCGCCGGTCGGTGCCGGCGACCCGGAACTCAGCATCGGCGAACTCGATGTCGGCCGCGGCCGCCTCCAGCAGGTGCGCGGCGAGGTGCTTGGCCTTGGCGATCACCGCCTCGCCCGCCCGGTGCAGCGCCACCCCGCCGACCGCGATCGCCGACGAGCCGCCGGAGCCGCGCCCGATCCCGACCAAGTCGGTATCGGTCGCCTCGTGCACGCGCACCTCGTCGATGTGCAGGCCGAAGCGGTCGGCGACGATCTGGGCGTAGGCGGTCTCCATGCCTTGGCCGTTGGACATGGCGCCGATGAAGACGGTGGCGGCCCCCGTAGGCTCGATGCGGAGCTCGGCCATCTCGGCCCACAGGCCGGCGGTGTTCTCGGTGTAATGAACCATGCCGAGACCGCGCAGCCGCCCGCGGGCCGCTGCCACCTTGCGCCGCTGCGCGAAGCTCGCCCACTCCGACAGCCGTTCGGCTTCCGCCTGGTTGAAGGCGAAGTTGCCGCTGGTGTAGACGAGGCCGAGCGGCGTGCGGTAGGGGATCGCAGAGGCGGGAATCAGGTTGCGGCGGCGGAGTTCGGCCGGGTCGAGCGCGAGCTCGCGCGCGGCCGTGTCGATCAGGCGCTCCAGCAGAAAGGTCGCCTCGGGGCGCCCGGCGCCGCGGTAGGGGTCGGTCGAGGCGGTGTTGGTGAATACGCCCTGCACGGTGACGTGGATGTGGGGCGTGGTGTAGACCCCGGCGAGGGAGGAGACGAACAGGGTCGGCGCGATGGTGCCCTTGTTGGCGAGATAGGCGCCGAGGTTGGCGACCGTCTCAGCGCGGACTGCCAGGAAGCGCCCGTCGGGGTCGAGGGCGAGCGCCCCCCGCGTCACGTTGTCGCGCGCCTGGTAGTCGGTCATGAAGGCCTCGCCGCGCTCGGCGATCCACTTCACCGGCCGCCCGAGCCGCATTGATGCCCACGCAATCACCACGTGCTCGGTCTGCAGCGAGTTCTTGCCGCCAAAGCCGCCGCCGACGTCGCCGACCAGGACCCGGAACCGCGACTCGGGCAGGCGGAAGATGATGTTGGCGAGCTGGCTCTTCAGGTTGTGCGGCATCTGGGTGGTGGCGTAGAGGGTCAGCCGCAGGCTCGCCGGGTCGTAGTCGGCGATCGCGCCCCGCGTCTCGATCGCCGCCATGATGACGCGGTTGTTGACCACGGTCAGGGTGGTGACGTGGGCGGCGCGGGCGAAGGCGGCGTCCGTCGCCGCCGCATCGCCCTGCCACCAGTCGAAGCAGAGGTTGAGGTGCGCCTCCGGCCAGAGTTGGGGCGCGCCCCGGTCGCGGGCCGAGGCGGTTGCCGTCACGGAAGGCAGCGCCTGATAGTCGACCACGATCTGGTCGGCGGCCGCGCGCGCGGCTTCGCGCGTCTCGGCTACGACCACCGCGATGCCGTCGCCGACTTTCCGCACCCGGTCGGTGACCAGCGGCGGGTGGTTCGGCGTGATGATCTTGAGGTCCTCCGGCCGCATGCCGGGCGGCGGCGGCGGCCGGTAGAGGAGGGGCACGCCCGGGATGCCGTCCGCCGCCAGATCGGCGCCGGTGAACACCCCGATCACGCCGGGGGCGGCCATGGCCGCGGCCGTGTCGATCCCGAGCACGCGGGCGTGGGCATGGGTCGAGCGCACGAAGACCGCGTGCGCCATGTGCGGCAGGACCCGGTCGTCGATGAAGGTGCCGCGGCCCGTTAGCAGGCGCGGGTCCTCCTTGCGCAGCACCGGCTGGCCGAAGCCGAACTGACCCATCGCGCCTCTCCCTTGGGCGGCCGGTCGCCTATTCCGCCGCCTGCGGCAGGTAGCCGTATTCCCGGCGCGCACCCTCCTCGGTCTGGTAGCCGTCGGCGATGTCGTCCTGGATGCGCTGGCGCGTGCGCTCCGCCGGCGGGCCGTAGCCGCCGGCGCCCGAGAGGCGGAAGCTGATCACGTCGCCCTGTTTGATCGCGCGCGACTCCTTGGAGCCGAGCTGGATCTCCTGCCCGTCCGAGATCAGCACCGTTTCGCCGAGCCGGCCGGGGCGGCCGCCGAAGATGCCATAGGGTTGGAACTTGTGGCGGTCGCCGAGCAGGGTGGCGAGGGCGGTCGAATTCAGGATCTCGATGTCCTTGCGCACGCCGCAGCCGCCGCGGAATTTTCCGGCGCCGCACGAGTCCGGGATGATGCCGTATTGGCGCACCAGGATCGGGTTGGTCGCCTCCATGACCTCGACCGGGATGTTGGTGCAGTTCATCACCGGCGAGAGCGCCTCGATGCCGTCCTTGGTGAACTGGCCGCCATAGCCGGCGAAGATCAGGTCGTACTGCACGAACGGCTTGCCGGTGCGGTCGTCGGTGCCGCTGATGTTGGGGTTGGCCCATTGCGAGAAGGCCCCCATTACGCGCTCGGGCAGTACGTCCTTGAGGGCGCCGTTGATCACCTCGAACATCCGAGTCGAGATCGCGGCGCGCCCACCCGAGGGGGCAGGATACTGCGGGTTGAAGAACGAGCCGGGGCGGGCGATCGCCCTGACCGCCCGGGCGGCGCCGTCGTTCTGGGGGAGGACCGCGTCGGCCAGCACCTTGAAGGCGAAGCCGCCATAGGCGTTGGTGTAGTTGATGTAGGAGTTGATGCCGGCCGGCACCTGGTCGGAGGAGCCGGAGAAGTCGAGGGTCGCGGTGCCGTCCTTGATCGTGATCTGGCAGTGGAAGCGGATCGGCTCGGAGCCGACGCCGGCGTCGTCCATCACGTCCTGGTAGGCGTAGGTTCCTTCGGGAAGCTGGCGGATGCGCGCGCGCATGCGCTCCTCCGAGATGGTCAGGATTTCCTCGACCGCGCTGTCGAACTGGTTGCCGCCGTAATTCTCGAACAGCTCCACCAGACGCCGCGCGCCGACGAAGTTGGCGTTGCGCTGGGCCTTGAGGTCGCCGAATACCTTCTCCGGCAGGCGCACGTTGCCGAGGATGATGCGGATCACGTCGCGGTCGAACTCGCCCTTCTTGAGCGCGCGCACGGGCAGGATGCGGATGCCTTCCTGGACCGCGTCGGTCACGCCCTTCACCTCCTGCGAGCCCGGCGCCTGGCCGCCCACGTCCACATGGTGCGCCGTGTTGCAGGTGAAGCCGATGATCTGCCGGTCGCGGAACACCGGCGTCACCAGGAACATGTCGGGGAAGTGACCGGAGCCGAGATAGCTGTCGTTGGTGAGGATCGAATCACCGGGCTCCAGCGTCTCGGGCGGGAACTCCTTCAAGACGCTCTTGACCAGGAACGGCATGGAGCCGGTGTGGCCGGGGGTGAAATTGCCCTGGGCGACCAGGCGGCCATGACGGTCGAAGAGGCCGGTCGAGAAGTCGTCGCCCTCGCGCACCGCCTCGGAAAAGGCGGTGCGGCGCAGTGTCGAGCCCATCTCCTCGGTGATCGAAAGCAGGCGGTTCCACAGTACCGAAAGGGTGATCGGGTCGATCGCGCGCGCCGCTGGCTGGCGGTCCAATGTTCGATCGTTCATGGCTCAACGCCCCTCTCCGATGGTGATGACGAGATTGCCTCGGGGCGACAGCCGCACGCTGTCCCCGGGCAGGACGACGGTGGTCGATTCCGCCTCCTCGACGATGGCGGGTCCGGCGATCGCCTGGTCGGTCCGCATCCGGTAGCGATCGACTACCTTGCAACGGATCACCCCGCCGGCCTCGGCGAAGTAGGCGGGCCGCTCGCCCACCACCGGCTCGGTGGCCGTGCCTTCGCGCGGTGGCAGCGGGGCGATGCCGTCGGCGGCGGTCGGCACCACCGCAACCAGATTCCAGTCCACCGCCTCGATCACCGCGCCCGGGTCTTTGTAGCCGTAACTCTGCTCGTAGGTCGCCTCGAAGGCGGCGATCGCGCGCCGGGCGTAGCCGTCGGCGATCGGGCCATCGGGCAGGTCGACCTTGATCTCGTAGCCCTGGCCCTTGTAGTGCATGTAGGCGTAACGCAGCCAGCGCACGCCGTCGCTCCCCTGCAGATGGGCAAGATCGGCCCTCAGGCGGGCCTCCAGGTCGGCGTAGACCTCCGCCATCACCGTCTCGGTGCCCGGCACCAGCGTGAGCAGGCGGGTGACGCCGGTATCGAGCCGGGCATCGGCGTTCAGCATGCCGATCGCCGCGCCCACACCGGCGCCGCGGGGGACGATCACCGTCGGGATGCCGAGCGCGCGCGCGAGCCGCGCGGCGTGCAGCGGGCCGGCGCCGCCGAAGGCGACCATGGCGTACTTGCGCGGGTCGCGGCCGCGCTCGACCGAGATCACGCGCATGGCGCGTTCCATGTTGCTGTTGGCGACCGCGTGGATGCCCCAGGCCGCCTCGACCGGGGCGAGCTTGAGCGGGGTGCCGATCGCGGCGGCGACGCCGGCGATGGCGCGGTCGGAATCGAGCGCCATGGCGCCGCCATTGAAGTAGCCGGGGTTGAGGTAGCCGAGCACCAGGTTGGCGTCGGTGATGGTCGGGCGGGTGCCGCCGAAGCCGTAACAGATCGGGCCGGGCTGGGCGCCGGCGCTCTCGGGGCCGACCGCGATCAGGCGCCCGTCGGTCGCGGCGATGGAGCCGCCGCCGGCGCCGATCTCGATCAGCTCGATCGCCGGCACATTCAGCGGCAGGCCGCTCCACTTGCGGAAGTTCTTGGCGTCGACCTCGAAGGAAGACGTGATCGCCGGCTTGCCGTCGTCGATCGCCCCAAGTTTGGCGGTGGTGCCGCCCATGTCGAAGGTGAAGACCCGCTCGAAGCCCTCCTCGCGGCCGACGGCGGCGCACAGGAGCACCCCCGCCGCCGGGCCGGATTCGACGATCCGGATCGGGTACTCCTTGGCCAAAGCGGGCGTCACCAGCCCGCCGTTCGACTGCATGATGTACATGCGGTGGCGAAAGCCGCGGGCGGCGAGGGTCGCCTCGATGTCGGCGGTGTAGCGGGCGACGATGGGTTTGACGTAGGCGTTGGCGACCGTGGTGCTGGTGCGCTCGTATTCGCGGTACTTGGGCGACACCTGCGAGGACAGCGAGACCGCGAGATTGGGCGCGCGGGCGGCCAGGCGCGCGGCGATCTGGAGCTCGTGCGCCGGATTGGCGTAGGAGTGGATCAGGGCGACCGCGACCGACTCGATCCCCTGCTTCAGCAACCGGTCGATCGCCGCATCGACGCTCGCTGGATCGAGTGGCGCCAGGATGCGGCCGTCGAAGCCGGTGCGCTCAGCCACCTCGACGATGTGCCGGCGCCGGGTGAGCGGCACCGGCTTGTCCATGTACATGTTCTGGGTGTCGTAGCGCTTTTGCCGGCCCATCAGCAGGATGTCGCGGAAGCCGGCGGTGGTGATCAGGCCGGTCAACGCCCCCTTGCGCTCCAGGATCGCGTTGGTGGCGATGGTGGTGGCGTGGAAGATGGCGTCGACTTCGCCGGGCGCGACCGCGGCGTCACGCAGCAGCGCCGTGAGCCCGTCCATGACACCCCGCGACAGGTCGTCGGGGGTGGTCGGGGTCTTGTGCAGGACGAGACGGTGCCGGGTGCCATCCTGCAGCACCAGATCGGTGAACGTGCCGCCGATGTCGAACGCGACGCGGATCATGGGGTCTGCAGCTCCTGCGGGTTGCGAACGGGCAGAGTACCTACGGGGTCGGCAGACCGGCAAGCGGCGGCAGCGAAAAAGAAACCCCGCCGGCTGGCGCCGGCGGGGCTTCAGGTTGACGCGTGGGAGGGAGTGGCCCGCGCGTCAGGGGCAACACGGTTCCGGCTTCAGCGGCGCTTGACGGGCGGCGTCCAAGCCTCCTGCGCCGGGGTGCGCTGGGGGGCATCCGCCAGCAGGTGATAGAAGGCGACCAGGCCGCCGCCGAGGCGGCGCAGATGCTTGACCATCTGGGTGCCGCGCAGCCCATGGGCGTTCGGGGCTTGGCTGTCGAGATAGAAGGTCATGGTGCGAACTCCTGCGATTCGGGTCCGGGCCTCAGCCGCGGACGATCCGGCGCGTGATGGTGGCGATGCCGCGCGCGATCCGCCGCGCCGTCTGGCGGATGAACTCGGCGCGCATCTCTTCGACCCGGTAGCGCAACGGCGCCGGGTCGATGCTGGTCGGCTGGATAGGGGTCATGGCTCTCGTCGTCCTGTCTCGGAAGGGGGCGCGGGAAGCAGTTCCCGGCTCGGCCATCCATTTAGTTTTGCTCGGCTGTTTTTCGTCCGGGTGTATCCTGGTTTCTTCTCACCGCCTCGATCTTGTCGTGTATTTATGCTAGGTTAGACTTGAATTCAACTGACTTATGGTAATGTATATGTTTAGAAAAACTATATTATTACAGATGTGTGAACAGCCATGAGCCGCCGCCTGCCACCACTCAATGCGTTGCGCGCCTTCGAGGCCGCCGCGCGCCATCTCAGCGTCACCAAGGCGGCGGATGAGCTCTCCGTCACCCCGGCCGCCGTCAGCCATCAGGTCAAGGCGCTCGAAGACTATTTGGGCGTGAAGCTGTTCCGCCGCGGCAAGCGCCAGCTGCTGCTGACCGAGGCCGGCCAGGGCAGCCTGCCGGACCTGCGCGCGAGCTTCGACCGCATCGCCCTGGCCATGGAGCGCATCCGGCGCCGCCCGGGCTCGGGCATCCTGACCGTCTCCACCACTCCCGTGTTCGGCGCCAAATGGCTGGTGCCGCGTCTCGACCGCTTCCGCGAGGAGCAGCCGGAGATCGACGTGCTTCTCTCCGCCACCATGCAGATCGTGGACTTCGGCAAGGAGGAGGTGGATATCGCCGTCCGCTACGGCACCGGCAACTACCCCGGTCTGCAGGTGGAACGGTTGCTCTCGGACCAGATCTATCCGGTCTGCAGCCCGCGCCTGCTGGAAGGGCGCCATCCCTTGCGCGTGCCGGCGGATCTCGGCCACCACACTCTGCTGCACGACGAGAATCCGCACGATGTCAGCATCCCCAACTGGCGCATGTGGCTGCTGGCCGCCGGCGTGAGCGGGGTGGACGCGACGCGCGGCCCGCGCTTCGACAACCCTTCCCTCACCCTAGAGGCCGCGGTCGATGGCCATGGCGTCGCGCTCGGGCGCCACGTCCTGGTCGCCGGCGACCTGGCCGCCGGGCGGCTGGTGAAGCCGTTCTCGCTCGCCTTTCCAGTCGCCTTCGCCTACTTCATCGTCTATCCCGAGGCGGCGGGGCGCGACCCCAAGGTGGTCGCCTTCCGCGACTGGCTGATGGCGGAGGCGAGCGGGCGCAATGTGCGCCATCTGGTTGCGCCCGGCTGATCCAGGGCGCGTGGACCCGATCGGCGCCTTGTCCTAGGATGGTGGCATCGCCCAGCGAAGGCTGCGGCGGTGGTCCGCAGGAGGACAGAGACATGGCCCGGGTCTACCAGCAGGCGTTCGCGACCACGCTGAGCAACGTCGCCCGCACCGACTATGAGCGGATCACCGTGAAGCCCCTCGCCGGCGCGCTCGGCGCCGAGATCGGCGGGGTCAACTTGGCGCGCCTGGACGACAAGACCTTCGCGGAAGTCCACCGCGCGTTCCTCGATCACTCGGTGATCGTGTTCCGCGAGCAGGACATCACACCCGAACAGCACGCGGCCCTCGGCCGCCGCTTTGGCGCGCTCATGATCCACGAGTTCGTGGCCGGCTTGGCCGACCATCCGGAGGTGATGCCGGTCGTGAAGGAGCCTAGGGAAGCGTTCGTCTTCGGCAACGTCTGGCACACCGACATGACCTTCCGCGAGATCCCGCCGCTCGGCTCGCTGCTCTATGCCCTCGAGGTCCCCGAGTACGGCGGCGACACCATGTTCGCCAGCACCTACGCCGCCTACGACGCCCTGTCGGCGACCACCCGCAAGCTGATCGACGGCCTGTACGCCATCCACTCCGCCGGCCAGGTCTACGGGCCGAAGGGCGAGTTGAACGAGGAAGGCTTCCAGACCGGCAACCAGGCGACCCGCATCCACGTCAAGAAGGAAGCCGAGAAGACGATGGAGCATCCGGTGGTGCGCACCCATCCCGAGACCGGGCGCAAATGTGTGTTCGTCAACCTCGCCTTCACCACCGGCATCCGCGGCATGGAGCCGGAGGAGGCGGACCCGATACTGCGCATGCTCTGCGAGCACTCGACCAAGCCGGATTTCACCTGCCGCGTGCGCTGGCAGAAGGGCACCCTCACATTTTGGGACAACCGCTGCACCCAGCATTACGCGCTGAACGACTATCCCGGCCGCCGGCGCAGGATGCACCGGGTCACCGTGCAGGACAAAACCCGCCCGCGCTGAGTACCGGCGCTACCGCGGAATCGGTTCAGCGTGCCACGCTGGCAACGCCCGCATGCTTCGACCAGCTCAGCATGAGGGCATATTCTTCGGCCTCACCCTGAGCTTGTCGAAGGGTGACTCCGCCGCGCGCTGATTTCATCGGGGTGGGTTTTGCTCTGACGCCGGAGCTCCCGCGCCGTCGTTTGGCCTCAAGCCGTGGCGTTGGCGCCTTCCGGCACTTCGCCGACCACGGTCGTGCGGTGCATGTAGCGCGGCTGGTCGTCGTCGAAGTCCACCACCAGCCGGTGCATGGTGCGCCGGTTGTCCCAGACCACCACGTCCCTCTGCTGCCAGTGATGGCGGAAGGTGAACTCGGGCCGGGTGCAGTGATCCGCCAGGAAGCGCAGCAGCGCGTCGCCCTCGGCCGCGTTCAATTCCTCGAAGCCGACGGTGAAGCCCGGGTTGTAGTAGAGCGATTTCCGGCCCGTGGGTAGATGGCGCCGCACCAGCGGGTGCGCAACGGGTACAACCCGGGTGTACTCGCCCTCGTAGGCGCCGGCCGAGAACTCGCGCAGCACGCCCAGGTACGAGCGGTAGGCGTTTTGGAACTCATGCAGCCCGGTCAGGCCGTCGCACAAGAGCTGCATGGCCGGCGACAGCGCGGCATAGGCCGCGGCGAGGTTCACCCACTGGGTGTCGCCGAAGCCGACCGGCACCTCGATGCCGTAGAGCACCGAGCCGAGGGCGGGCCGCGCGAGATAAGACGAATCCGAGTGCCAGTACTCCCCGGCATAGGCCCGCCCCAGCCGCTTTTCCCCCGCCTTCTTGTTGCTCAGCACCAGGATGTCGGGATGGCCGGCAAGCAGGTTGTCGGCGAGGACGTGGCGCTCCAGCGGGCCGAAGATCCGGCTGAACGCGATCTGCTGCTCGGGCGTGAGCCGTTGGTCGCGGATCACGATCACGGCATGATTCCAGAGCGCGCGGCGAACCGTCTCCGCCGCGTCTTCGGCGAGCGGTCGCGACAGATCGACGCCCCGGACTTCGGCGCCGAGAGCGGTCGCGAGGCGGTGTACCTGGATGGCCATCAGCGAAACTCCTCCAAGTCTCAGTCGGCGGCGGCGCGTACGACGTTCCGCTTCAGCCGCAGAAGCGCGTCCTCGATTCTCTGCCGCTGAACGGCGGACGCGGGCGGCATCGGCGCGCGCGGGAATCCCGCGTCGCAGCCCTGAAGCGCGAGCGCCTGCTTCACGGTCGCCGGCAGGTTGTCGCCGGCAAGGGCGCCCCAGAGGCCGAGCAGGCTCTCGTGCAGCTCCTTGGCGCTAGCATAATCGCCTCGCTCCACCGCGTTCCAAAGCGCCACGCAGGGCCCCGGCGCCGCGGTCGGCATCGCGCCGATGGCGCCGTGGGCACCGAGCGCGAAGGCCGGATAGAGCAGGGGATCGACCGCGGTGATGATGCGCTTGGCGGCCGGCGCCATGACCAGCAGGTCGGCGAGCAGCTTGAGGTCGCCGTTCGACTGCTTGACGCCGATCACCAGCGGCACCTCGCCCATGATCCGATACAGGAGCTGGGGCGAAAGATACGACCACGGCACCACGTTGTAGATCAGGATCGGCAGCCGGATCTCCTCTGCGAGCGCGCGGAAACGGGCCAGCATGTGCTCGTCGTCCGGGCGCCAGAGATAGTGCACCGGCGTCACTTACAGCGCGGCGACACCGAGATCGGCGACCGCCTTGCCGTACCGGATCGCCTGGCGGGTGGAATCGACGATGATGCCGGCGATCACCGGCACCCGCCCCGCCGCCGCCTCAATCGTCGTCGCGACCACCCGGCGCAACTCGTCGGCGTCCAGCTTCTCGCCCTCGCCGGTCGAGCCGCCGGGACAGAGCCCATGGACCCCGTAGTCGAGCAGGAACCGGGTCTCGCGCCGCAGCGCCTCCAGGTCGAGCGATCCGTCCGCCGTGAACGGCGTGACCATGGGCGGAATGATGCCGCGGATTGCTTCGTGCATGGCGTCCACCCCGTGCGCCCGAGGTCGGGACCCGAGGATACGCCGGGCACGCAGGCGCTGCAATTGGCGATCGCCGCTCGCGCTGGGAAAGACAGGGGAACAGCGGAAGTCGAACGCGGCCACTCGACGATCACTGCGGCTCTTCACATGGACGGTCAGAGACGCGCCAAGTGCAGACGTCACCGGTTGACGCCCGTTGGGTCGGCGCGCCCCATGGCCCAGAAGTCACAGCCCCATTGCGAAGAGTAACAAACCCGAGACCAGGAGCAGGACGAGGACGATCTTGCGGAACGACGCGTCGTCGAGCTTGCCGTAGAGCGCCCAGCCAAGCAGCGTGCCTGCGATCAGCGCCGGCACGCCCAGCAGAAACAGCCTAACCGCATCCGGAGCGACAAGCCCCACTCCGCCGATGGCAAGAAGAGACATCAAGAAGGTCGCGACCGCGGTCGGCTGGAAGACCGCGCGCTGCTCGTCCCGCGTCCACCCGCGCAAGCCGCACCAGATGGTGGGCAGGATGCCGCCGAGCCCCGTGGAACCGCCGAGCAGGCCATTGAGGAAGCCGACACCTGCGTCTCCGGCACTACCAGCCTGTTTAATCTCCGGCAGCTTGGGTCGGAGCAGACTGTAGACGCTGTGCAGAATCAGCAGCACGCCGACGCCGGTTCGCAGATATGTGGCCGGCACTAGCTTCAGGGCTGCGATGCCACCAGGAATGCCGATCGCGCTGCCGATAACGAAGGGCAGGAGCCGGCGAAGATTGATCGTGCTGCGCAGCTTCCAGACCGCATAGCCCTGCACCAGTAGGGCGTAGGCGAGGACCAAGGTCGTAGTCTGCAGTGGCGTCAGGACATGCAGCCATATGCCGGCGGCCACCATGCCGAAGGCGAAGCCCGCGAGGCCCGTGACGAAAGCGGCGGAGAACGTGCCAACCAGGAAGACGACGAGATCGACTGGGAGCGTGAAGTCCATGATGGTGTGCCCGTGGCGAGCGTGGGACTGATCGAGGATGAGCAGCCCGTCAGCCGTGCGTCTCGTCGGTGCCGTCCCGACACCAGCGATAGAACGCGTCGTAAAGCGGCAATGCAGCGTCGAGCTGGACCAGATCGTCCCGGTACATGCGTGAATAGCCGAGAGAGGCTGCGAGCAAACCCGCCGACTGCGGCGTCAGATCAGGCAGCCCGGTATCAGCGCCGCGCACGATCAGGGCCAGACGAGACAAGGGTTCCGTCTGGAAGTTGAATTCTTCGAGCATCACGTCGAACGTGCAAGCGTCCCCGCGGTCGTTCCAGACGCCATGGCCGGTGTCGAACGGCGTTGCCTTGAAGCGCTCGGCAATGGTCGGTACCTCGGACGGGGCAACGAATAGGAATACAGCCTTGGGGTCGATGAAACGACGGATCAGCCACGGGCAGGCGATCCGAACAACTTTGGGACGCGCTCGCGTCACCCATATTGTCTGGCCCGTTTCGTCGCGTTCCGGCAGCCTGTCGGTGCGCATGAGCGGCTGATCAGCTTTGCGCCACGCCTCGAAGCCGCCCTCGAGCGTCTGTGCGTCGATGCCGCCGTGTCGAAGCCAGGCCGCGGTTCCTTGGCTGATGTCGCGGCCGTCCCGGCAATAGACGACGACGCGCTGGCCGGAGTAGCTGTTGGCCCAGCTCGATAGCGCACGAAAATCATGTGACGGGCCGCCGGCAGAAAAAGCGGATCGGACTTGAACTCCTCCGGCGCTCGCACGTCGAGGAGCGCTGGCGAGCCTGGCAGGCCAACAAACCGGGATAGCTGCGAGACGGTGATCTCGGTTGGTGACGGCACGGCGTCCGCCGCTTCAACTAGGGCCAGGACGCGATACTTCGGCTGCCGCCTCACGGGGTAATCGCGGTCCACCCCATGATCGAATGGCACAGCAGGGCGGAGCAGATGTCAAGCCGCTTGGCGCCGCGATTGGCAATCGCTGTTCACCCGCCGCCGCGTCGTGCTAACCATGCGCGGCCGCGCCGAGGGCGGCCTCAAGCGCTTAGACAATCGGGAGTACGCAATGGCTGAGAAAGTCGCAGTGATTGGTCGTGGACTGGTGGGTCGCGCCTGGTCGGTCGGGTTCGCCCGGGCCGGTTGGGACGTGGCGCTCACGGGCCGGCCGGGCACCGATCCGGCGCCGGCGTTCGCCGCCATCGACCGCAATCTCGCCGACCTCGAGAAGCTCGGCGAGATTCCCTCCGCCAAGCAGGCGCGCGCGCGCATCACCGCCGCCGCCGATCTCGCGACCGCGCTCCAGGGCGCGACCATCGCCATCGAGAACTACCCCGAGGACCGCGCGATCAAGCGTGCGGTGTTCACGGAGATGGACCGGCTGGCGGCGCGCGACGTGATCCTCTGCAGCTCGGCCTCCGGCATCACCACCACCGAGATCGCGAGTGGCTTGCCCGGCGAAGCGCGTATCGTCGTTACCCACCCCTGCAACCCGCCGTCCTTCCTGCGCGTGGTGGAGCTGGCGCCCGCGCCCTTCACCGCGCCCGCGGTGGTGGCGCGCTGCCGCGAGATCATGGAATCGATCGGCAAGTCGGTGACTTTGGTGAAGAAGGAGATCGAGGGTTTCATTCTCAACCGCCTGCACATCGCCCTGGTGGTCGAGGCGCTCAGGCTGGTGGATCAGGGCTATGTCTCGGCCGAGGACCTGGAGAAGGTGGTCAAGGACGGCGTCGGCCCGCGCTGGGCGCTGATGGGGCCGTTCGAGACCCTCGACCTCAACGGCAGCGGCTTCAAGACCCTGCTCGGCGGCGGCTACGGCACCTTGATCAAGCAGCTCTACTCCGACCGCCCCTGGCGCCCCGAGGTGATCGACCAGATCCAGGAGGCGCGGCGCAAGGCGCTCCCCATCGACAAGCTGGACAACCGCCGCGCCTGGCGCGACCGCTACCTGATGCAGATCGACCAGCTGAAGCAGAAGGCCAACGCCGAGGTGATGTAGGCGTGGTCAACGGTGGGGTCGCGGCCGCCTTACCCGCCTGAGCCGGAACTGACCTTGGCGTATTCCGGGTGGGTGCGGGCGAAATGGCAGAGCGCCGCCGGCAGGCGCCGAGCATGGGCGCGATTGCCGCGTGCCTCGGCGGCGGCAATGTCGTCCACGGACATGCGCTTGATCGCCGGCACCCCTTCCGGTGTCTGCACCATGTAGGCGGCAAGTTCGACGGCGATGATTTCCGGCAGGTGTTCATGCTCGGCGATCGCGTCGATCTCCTCCTTGGTGAGGCCGCAGAGGTCGATACAGTCCTTCAGCGTCAGCATGACCGGTCCAACCTTGCAGGCGTGAATCAGAATACGCGCACGCGCCGGCCGGCCGATTGAGCAAGATCAAGCGGGAGAGGGGAAGCGCCGGCGGCGTTGGGGGACCGCCGGCGCTCACTCGGAGCGGACCGCGGGGGCGGTCGCGCGTTGCCCAGGCCATTATGTGGCCGGGCATTACCGCCCCCTCCAGCGGCGGCACAGGCGGCAGGGCCGTAGCCGGGCGTGGCGTAACCGGGTGGCGGGGGGGGCACCCGATCCCTGAATGACCCGTTCGCTCGCGCGAACGGACTCGATCAATGCGCAGCACGAACCGTGCCAGATTCCCACACCAACGTGGAATCAAGGGGTTGATCGCGGCGCGGCGGAATCGAGAGAGTTAAACTGTCAAGATTTCCGGCGCCTTTTCCCCGTTTATAGTGGCGATCGAGCGAGGTTCGGGCGGGATATGGGAGGGATGGCGCAGGGTCTCATCACCGATTTTCTGGCGCGTTCAGCGGTGGCGGCACCGGCGGCACCGGCGCTTTCGGACGGTGCTGGCACCTGGTCCTATGGCGCCTTCGCCGACGGGGTCGCCGGCAGCGCCGAATGGCTCGCCGGACTCGGCGTCGGCGCCGGCGACCGGGTGCTGATCGTGGGCGAGAACGGGCATACGCTGGTCGCCCTGCTGTTTGCCGCCTTTGCCCTGGGCGCCTGGGCGGTGCCGGTGAACGCGCGCCTGACGGCGCGCGAGATCGCCGCCATCGCGGCCCACTCGGGCGCGGTCCGCACGGTCTTTGCCCTGGATGCGTCGCCTGCCGCCGCCGCCCATGCCCGGGCCGCCGGGGCCGCGCCTGTGCCTGCGCCCTGTGGCTTGGTTGCCGTGACCCCTGCGGTCGCAAGTCTCCGGGAGCCGCGCACCCCGGGCGACGCGGTTGCCGCCTTGATCTATACCTCCGGCACGACGGGATCGCCGAAGGGGGTGATGCTGAGCCACAGGGCGCTCCGTTTCATCGCCGAGACCACCGTCGTGCGCCGCGCGCTCAGCGCCGCCGATCACGTCTACGCGGTACTGCCGATCACGCACATCTTCGGCCTCTCCAACATGCTGCTCGGCACCGTGGCGGCGGGGGGCCGCCTGTCCCTCGAGCCGCGTTTCGATCCCGCCCGGGCGCTCGCCGCCTTCGCCGCCGGGGTGACCGTGTTCCAGGGCGTGCCGGCCATGTTCGCGCGCCTGGTCGAGCATGTGGGCGCGACGGTGCGCCGGCCGGCTGCGCCCGCGCTCCGTCTGCTCTCGGCCGGGGGCTCGCCCCTCGATCCCGCGCTCGCCGCGCGGGTCGAGGACGCCTTCGGCCTGCCGCTGCTGAACGGCTACGGCCTGACCGAGGCGGGTCCGACGGTGAGCAATACCCCGCCCGACCGCCCGCGCCGCGACGGCTCGGTCGGCTGGCCGATCCCGGGGGTGGAGTTGCGGGTGGTCGACCCGGTGCAGGGTAGCGACGTGCCCGCGGGCGCCGTCGGCGAGCTCTGGGTGCGGAGCCCCGCGGTGATGCTGGGCTACTACCGGGATGCGGCCGCGACCGCCGCCACCATGGTTGCGGGCGGCTGGCTCAGGACCGGTGACCTGGCGCGCATCGCCGGCGATGGCGCGGTCTTCATCGCGGGTCGGATCAAGGAACTGATCATCCGCTCCGGGTTCAACGTCTATCCGCCCGAGGTCGAGGCCGTGCTCGCCGCGCATCCCGACGTCACCCAGGCGGCCGTGGTCGGCCGCGCGGCGGGCGGTGACGAGCAGGTGATCGCCTTCGTCGAGCTGCGCCCGGGAGCCGCGGCCACGCCGGCCACGCTCGCCGCCTTTGCGCGCGAGCGCCTCGCCCCCTATAAGCGACCGCAGGCGATCATTGTCCTCGACCGACTTCCCGCCAGCCCGACCGGCAAGGTGCTGAAGGGCGCGCTCCGCGAGCGGGCGGCGGCGATGGAAACGCTCCCCGGCTGAGCCGGGGCGGGCGAGGAGAGCAGCCATGGACTTCGAGTTCAGCGACCAGCAGCAGGCGATCCGCGAGGCGATTCTCAAACTGTGCGCGGGCTTCGACGCCGATTACTGGCGCCAGCGCGACCAGGACGGGCGGTTCCCCGACGACTTCGTCAAGGCGCTCGCCGCCGATGGCTGGCTCGGCATCGCCATGCCCGAGGCTTATGGCGGCTCCGGCCTCGGCCTCACCGAGGCGGCGATCATGATGCAGGCGATCGCCGAATCGGGCGCCGCTCTCTCCGGCGCCTCGGCGGTGCACATGAACATCTTCGGGCCGAACCCGATCGCGGTCTTCGGCAGCGAAGAGCAGAAGCGCCGCATGCTGCCGCCGCTCATCCGGGGCGAAGTGCGCACCTGCTTCGCGGTGACCGAGCCCGACGCCGGGCTCGACACCACCCAGCTCCGCACCCGCGCCGACCGCGCCGGCGATCACTACGTGGTGCACGGGCGCAAGGTGTGGATTTCGACCGCGCAGGTGGCCGACAAGATGGTGCTGATCGCGCGCACCACCCCGCGCGAGAGTTGCGCGCGCCCGTCCGACGGGCTCTCGCTCTTCTACACCGACCTCGACCGGCGCCATGTCGAGGTGCGCGAGATCGACAAGATGGGGCGCAAATGCGTCGATACCAACGAGCTCCTGATCGAGGGCCTCTGCGTCCCCGTCGCCGACCGCATCGGCGAGGAGGGCCAGGGCTTCCGCTATCTGCTGCACGGCCTCAATCCCGAGCGCATCCTGATCGGCGCCGAGGCGGTCGGCATCGGCCGCGTGGCGCTGGCGCGCGCCAGTGCTTACGCGCGCGAGCGGGTGGTGTTCGGCCGCCCCATCGGCCAGAACCAGGGCATCCAGCACCCCCTCGCCGAATGCTGGATGGCGCTCGAGGCGGCCAACCTGATGGTGTTCCGTGCCGCCTCGCTCTACGACCGGGGCAAGCCCTGCGGCGCCGAGGCCAACGCCGCCAAGTTTCTCGGCGCCGAGGCCGGGTTCCAGGCCTGCACCCGCGCCGTGATGACCCATGGCGGCTACGGCTACGCCAAGGAGTTCCATGTCGAGCGATTCTTGCGCGAGGTGATGATCGCCCGCATCGCGCCGGTCTCGCCCGAGCTCATCCTCTGCTACATCGCCGAGCGCGTGCTCGGCCTGCCGAAGTCCTACTGAGGCTCAGGCATAGACCAGGCCTTCGCGCGCCGTGAGACCATCCGCTGCGTGCAGGATGGCCGCTGGGTCGGCGCGAGCACTCCCGCCGTCGCGACCGCCGCCAGGAGCGCGTCCAGGGCATCGCCACCCGGGTCCTCGATGGCGACCGCGCCGAGGCGCGCCGGCAGCGGCGCCAAGGACTCCCGCCCGGCGACCGCGGCCGCGGCCAGGATCGTGGCGCGCCGGTCGCGGTGCTCCCCGCTCCGTCCCTTGTAGGCACTCAAGCCCCGGTAGAGCCCGACCCGCTTCAGATAGGAGGCGGGGCAGACCTCGAGCAACCACGGCACCCCGGCGCGGGGTGCCTGCATCGGCAGCACCACCGCGCGCCCCCCCATGACGAGGGGCGCCAGCACGTCGCGCAGACCGTGAAAGGACTGACGATAGAGGCGCAGATTGTAGACCGAGAACGGAGTCCGGGTGACCCGGTCGGCCGCCCGCTTCCATTCGCGCCCCCCCGCCTGGGCGAGGCACGCGGCGCGGAACGCTTCGGCGTCGGCGGAGGCGGCAGCGAAGACGGCGATGAAGGCCTGCCAGCCCCCCGGGGGCAGCAGGGCGTCGGGAAGGCTGAAGGGAAAATCGCAGCCGACGGCGCAATCGCCCTGGCGCGCCAAGTGCTGCGCCAAGGCGGCAAGGGTTGCGCCGCGCTCGGGCGCCACGCCGAGCGCTTGGTCAGCCGGCTCCAGCTTGCCGATACGAAGCCGTCCCTGGCGGCGCTCGCCCGTCGCCAGCCAGATGTGGCGGCCGGCGGCGCGGGCGCCGCTGAAGTCGAGGCCGATGACGCGGGCGGGCCGCGCCGGGGTCATTCCGCGCGCGGGCGGGCCAGGTGCCGGAACTCGGCGACCAGGGCCTGGTAGACCGGGCGCTTGAAGGGGATCACCAGCGCCGGGAGCGTATCGATCGCGACCCAGCGCCAGGCGTCGAACTCGGGCTCATGGCGGTCGAGGCGGATGTCGCCGTCGGTACCCTGGAAGCGCATCACGAACCACTTCTGCGCTTGGCCGCGGTAGCGGCCGCCCCAGACGCTGCCGACCAGGTCGGGCGGCAGGTCGTAGCGGTGCCAGTCGCGGCTTTCGGCCAGCATCTCGGCGCGGTCGGTGCCGATCTCCTCCCAAAGCTCGCGCCGGGCGGCGGCGGCCGGGTCCTCGCCGGGGGCGATGCCGCCCTGGGGCATCTGCCAGCCGTACTCCAGGGCGCCGACGCGATGGCCGACGAAGACCTCGCCGGCCCCGTTCAACAACATGATCCCGACGCACGGGCGGTAGGGGAGGCCGGCTGGCTGCGGCGGCGCGCTCACCGGTCGGCCTGGCGGTCGAGGACCGCGGTGATCGGGGCCACGGCGAACCCCTTGGCGGGGAGCGTCTTCAGCCAGGCGCTCAGCCGCTCGATGGTCACCGGATAGGGCCGCGCCATGCCGACCGCGACCTCGCTCCGGCGCGCGACCGCTTCCAAGGTCGCCAGCTGCTCGTCGATCGCGTCGCGCGAGGCTTCGTTGTCGATGAAGCGATCATTGATCACGCGCGGCACCGTGACCGCCGTGGCAACGCGGGCGGCGACGCTCGCAGTCGACGAACGGCTGTCGAGAAAGATCAGGCCACGGTCGCGCAGCGACTCCAGCACCGGGGTCAGGTGATTCGGCGATTCCGTGAACTTCGAGCCCATGTGGTTGACCACGCCGACGAAGCCGACGGCGCGCCCGAGCGCCCACTCTAGGCGGCCGATGTTCTCACCCGCCGACAGCGACGTGAGGAGCGCCTGGGGCCCGGGATCCTGGGCCGGGAAGTTCTGCGGCTCCATGGGCATGTCCACCAGCACCTCGTGCCCGGCGGCGCGCGCGAGCGCGACCCACTCGTCGAGCCGGCGGGCGTAGGGCACAAAGGCGAGGGTGATCTCGCCCGGCAGCTCGATCGCCGACCGGGTGGCGTTGGCGGCCAGGCCAAGGCTGGTCATCACTACGACGATCACCGGCTTGCCCTCGGTATTGGCGAAGGGCCGGCCGTGAACCTGCCATGCCTTGCGCGCCTCTCCCGGCACGGTCCGGAGTGCGGCGGGTGGCGCGCGCGGCGCCGGGGCCACGGCAACCGCGGTGCGCTCCGGCGGGGTGGCAGGCGCGACCAGCGGTAGCGGGGCGGCAGGGGTGGGCGGTGCCGGCGCCGCGGGCTTCGCCTCTGCGGCCGGTTTCGGTTCGGGCGCGGGCTTCGCCTCGGTCGCTGGTGGCGCCGGCGCGACCGCCAAGGAGATCTCGACCACGATCCGGGCCTTCTCCGGCTCGGCCGCCGGCGGTGGCGGGCTGAGCGCGGCCCAGCCGATCAGCCAGGCGAGCAACGAGGCGACCACCAGGCCGGCGATCAGCGGCGGGTTGAAACCGGTTCGTGTCGGCTCATGCGGCGCCGCGGACGGAACCGGCTCGGGCTCGGCCACCGTGGCGGTGTTGGCCGCGAGGTTCGAAGCATCCGGTTGCGACACGGCAAACCGTCAATTGGCGATGACGCGATTGTTGAACAGGGCTACGCCACGCAGCAGATCGAGCGCCCGGGCGAGCTGGTTGTCCTCGAGAGCGTCGCGCTTGGCCTCGGCCGAGGGCTCGCTCGCCTCGTCCTTCGCCGATGGTGGCGTTGCGGGCTGGCTGGTCTGCGGCTCAGGCTCGCGCGGTGCGTTCGGCGTCGGCGACAGGCGGTTGCGCAGGTTCTCCTCGCGCCGGCGCGGCTGGGCCGGCGTCGTGCTCGCGGGTTCGGCGCGGGCCGCCGTCTCGACGATGATGTCGGGATCGATGCCCTTGGCCTGGATCGAGCGCCCCGAGGGCGTGTAATAGCGGGCCGTGGTCAGGCGCATGGCGCCATGCCCGGCGAGGGGAATGATGGTCTGCACCGAGCCCTTGCCAAACGAGCGGGTGCCGAGCAGGATCGCGCGCTTGTGGTCCTGGAGCGCCCCGGCGACGATTTCGGAGGCCGAGGCGGAACCACCGTTGATCAGCACCACCACCGGCAGGCCGGCGGCCAGATCGCCCTTGCGCGCGTTGAAGCGCTGCGCGCTGTCGGTTCTCCGGCCGCGGGTGGAGACGATCTCGCCCTGGTCGAGGAAGCTGTCGGCAACCGAGACCGCCTGCTCCAGCAGGCCTCCCGGGTTGTTGCGCAGGTCGAGTACATAGCCCTTCAGGCCATCGGGCTTCTCACGCTCGAGCCGCTTGAAGGCATCCTGCAGGCCCTGCTGGGTCTGCTCGTTGAACTGGCTGACCCGGATGTAGCCGACGTCGCCCTTGAGCAGGCTGCTGACTGCGCGCACCTTGATCACGGCGCGCGTCAGGCTGACGTCGAACGGCTCCGCGACCTTTTCGCGGCGGATGGTGAGCTTGATGTCGGTATTGACCGGGCCGCGCATCTTCTCGACCGCTTCTTGCAGCGTCAGGCCGAGCACCGGGTCGCCGTCGAGATGGGTGATCAGGTCGTTCGGCTGCAGGCCGGCGCGGTGGGCCGGGGTTTCGTCGATCGGCGTCACCACCTTGACCAGGCCGCTTTCCATGGTGACTTCGATGCCGAGGCCGCCGAACTCGCCCCGGGTCTGCACCTGCATCTCGCGGTAGCTTTTGGCGTTGAGGAAGCTCGAATGGGGGTCGAGATCGTGCAGCATGCCGTTGATGGCGGCTTCCACCAGGGTCTCGTCGGTCACCTCGTCGACATAGTCGGCGCGCACCCGCTCGAACACCTCGCCGAACAGGTTGAGCTGACGGTAGGTGTCGGAGCTGTCGGCCGCCAACCCGATCGTCGGGAACACAAACCCCGCAACTGCGAGGCCAAGTATCAGACGCGTGCGCATCATCCGCTGATCCTGCTATCGCCTGCCGCGAGCCACGGCACCGGGTTGACCGGAATTCCATTGCGGCGCAGCTCGATATGAAGCCGCGCCGAGCGGCCTGGCGAGGGTCCGACCGTTCCGACCGGCTCACCCGCCAACAGCCACTGGCCCAAGACGCTGTCGATCCGTGAAAACCCGGCGAGCAGGGTATGATAGCCCTCGCCGTGCGCGATGATCAAGAGACGCCCGAGTCCGCGGAAGTCGCCAGCAAAGACGACCTCGCCGTCGAACGGCGTCACCACTTGCGCCGCCGCTCGTGTCTCGACCACGACGCCGCGGCTCTGGGTGCCATCGGGAAGGGAATCGCCGAATCTGACCACCAGCCGCCCTTCCGCCGGCAGCGCCAGGCTGCCACGCGCGGCCGTGAACGAGCGCGGCGCCGGGCGCAGGCCGGCGACGCCCGCGTGCTGGCGCGCCTGCACCACCGACTCCAGAAGCTCGTGGAGCGATCGCGCCTCGGCCACCAGGCGGGTGATCTGGGCCTGGGCGCGGTCGCGCTCGGCCCAGGTGGCCGCGTACTCCGCGCCCTTGCGGTCGAGGAGCAGGGCAAGCGCCTGTTCCTCGGCGCCGAACGAGCGCAGCAGCGCCGCCAGTTCGGTGCGGCTGGCGAACAGTTGCTGCTCGATGCTCTCGATCGCGCCGAGCTCGTCATCGATCTCGCGCGCACGCGCCTGCAAGGCGGGCACGGCGGCAGCGAGCAGAAGATGCCCATGGAAGGCGCTGCGCAGGTCGCCCGGTCGGCCGATCATGGTTTCCACCGGACGGCGGCCGAGGGCGATCAGCCCCGCCAAGACTTCGCCGGTCGCCACCCGCCGGCGCGCGAACTCGGCCTGCTTCTCCTCGCGCAGGCGTTCCAGCCACGCGACCGTCGTTTCCACCTCGGTCAGGCGGGTCTCGAAGACCTGCACGCGGCGGGCCGCCGCGATCAAGTTGGCGCGCACCGTGTTCGCCTCGCGGGCGAGCCCCTCCGCCGCCGCGTTCAACTCGGCGCCGCGGGCCTGCTCGTCTTCGAGCGCACGCACGGTCAGTTCGAGATCGCGCACGATGCTGGCTTCTTCGCTGGTCGCCGCAGCGACGGGTCCGCCGGCGGCCAGGGCCACCAGCAGGGCCAGGAGGGTGCGCCCGGTCCTAGTCACCGGCGGCCATGGCAAGGTGGCGCCGCGCGGGCGCCGGCTGGATCAGGCTCTGCCCGGTCATCTCCGCCGGCTGCGGCAGCCCCATCAGCGCCAGCACCGTCGGCGCCACATCGGCCAGGCGCCCGTCCCGGAGCACGGCCCCGCGGCCCGCGGCTCCAGCCAGGATCACCGGCACTGGGCTGAAGGTGTGCGCCGTGTGCGGCTCGCCCGTGGTGGGATCGCGCATCAGATCGGCATTGCCGTGATCGGCGGTGATCAGGAGCGCGCCGCCCGCGCCCTCGACCGCCGCCCGGAGCCGCCCGAGACAACGGTCGACCGCCTCGACCGCGCGCCGCGCCGCATCCAGGATGCCGGTGTGCCCGACCATGTCGGTATTGGCATAGTTGACGACGATCAGATCGAACCGGCCGCTTGCGACCGCCGCGACCAGCTTGTCGGTGACCTCGACCGCCGACATCTCGGGCTGCAGGTCGTAGGTGGCGACCTTCGGCGAAGGCACCAGGATGCGCTCCTCGCCCGGGTACTCGGTCTCCTCCCCGCCGTTCAAGAAGAAGGTGACGTGGGCGTATTTCTCGGTCTCGGCGATACGCAGTTGCCGCAACCCCGCCTTGGCCACCACGTCGCCGAGCACATTGGTGAGTGTCTGCGCCGGGAAGATGGTCGCAAGGCGCCGGTTCAGCGCGCTCGAATACTCGGTCATGCCTACGGCGGCGGCGAAGCGGATCACCCGCGGGCGCGGGAAATCGGCGAAGCCGGGATCGAGGAGGGCGGTCAGGATCTCGCGCGCGCGGTCGGCCCGGAAGTTGGCCATCACCAGGCCGTCGCCGTCCCGCATGCCGGCGTGGCCGGGGAGCACCGCCGGCGGCATGAACTCGTCGGTCACGCTGCCGGCGTAGCTCGCCTGGACCGCGGCGACGGGGTCGGCGGCGGCAACGCCCTGCCCGGCGGCTAGCGCGGCGTAGGCGCGCGCCACCCGATCCCAGCGCCGGTCGCGGTCCATGGCGTAGTAGCGCCCGCCGACGGTCGCGATCCGGGTGCGGACCAGGCCGGCGGTTTCCGCCCGGAAACGGCGCAAGTATTCCACGGCACTCGACGGTGGCGTGTCGCGCCCATCGAGGAAGGCGTGCACCGCTACGCCCACGCCGGCCGCATCCAGGATGCGCGCCAAGGCGGCGATGTGGGTCTGGTGGGCGTGGACGCCGCCGGGCGAGAGCAGACCCAGCAGATGGCAGGTGCCGCCGGTGGCTTCGAGCGCCCGGATCAGCCCGACCACGGCCGGCGCGCGCCCCAGAGAGCCGTCGGCGACCACGGCATTGATGCGCGGCAGATCCTGCATCACCACCCGGCCGGCGCCGATGCTGAGGTGGCCGACCTCGGAGTTGCCGAATTGGTCGTCGGGCAGGCCGACGTCGAGGCCCGATGCTTGCAACAGGGCGTGGGGGCACGTCGCCCGCAGGCGGTCCCATTCCGGCGTGGCCGCCTGGGCGACCGCGTTGTCCGCGCTCTCCTCGCGGTGGCCCCAGCCATCCAGCACGCAGAGGACGACGGGACGCGGGTGGCGTGGCTGCGGGGTCATCAAATCAGAATAGATTCCGCACGTTAACGTTCCGTACCCGGATCAACTGTGCGCGTCTCCGGAAATATCAACTGGCTCCGGGCACCGGCCGGCGCCCGGCCGCCGGCTCGATCGCGGCCCACATCTTCTCCAGATTGTAGAAGGCGCGTACCTCGGCACGGAAGATGTGAACGATCACGTCGCGCGCGTCGATCAGCACCCAGTCGCCCAGGCCCAGGCCCTCGACGTGGCTGCTGACGCCCACGCTCCTCAGCCGCTCCAGCACGCGCTCGGTCAGGGATTGGACGTGGCGGCTGGACCGGGCCGTGGTCACCACCATGGCGTCGGCCAGGTCGGACTTGCCGATCAGGTCGATGACCGTCGACTCCGACCCCTGGCCGTCCTCCAGGGTCGCCGCAATCAGGGTTACCAGGCTTGGTCCCGTCGCTACCGCCTGAGCCTTGCTAGGAATTACCCACTCCCCGCCGCCCTCTCTCGCGGATCGCCGTCGCGGACGCCGGATGGCGTCTGAGCCAGACGAATGCCCATGCCGGCGGCCGGCTCATTGCCAGGGCCCGCAGGCCACCCCGGCCGGTTACGCGTGCCCGGCGCAGTCGGGCCGCCGCCTTGCTCGCCAGTGCCGGGTAACTATAGGTGGGGCGGTCGAACACGGCAATGGGAGCGAGCCGGATCAGGTCCCGCCAGCGCCGCCAGGCCGGCAGCTGGCGCAGGTTGTCGGCCCCCATCAGCCAGACGAAGCGCGTGGCCGGAAAGCGGCGTCGGAGCGCCACCAGGGTGTCGTAAGTGAACCGGGTACCGAGGCACGCCTCGATGTCGGTCGGGCGGATGCGCGGGTGCCGCGCCAGTCGCCCTGCCTCTGCCAGGCGGTCGGCGAGCGGCGCCATGCCGGCAACGGCCTTGAGCGGGTTCTGGGGCGAGACCAGCCACCAGACCTCGTCCAGCCCGAGGCGGGCGAGGGCGGCCAGGCTGATGTGGCGGTGGCCCGCATGGGCCGGATTGAAGGAACCGCCGAGCAGGCCGATGCGGCGGCCGCGGGGCTTGAGCGCCATCACGCGCCGGTGCGGTTCAGGGCCGCACCTGCCCGTCGCCGTGCACCACGTACTTGAAGGTGGTGAGCTGCTCCACCCCTACGGGGCCGCGCGCGTGCAGCCGCCCGGTCGAGATGCCGATCTCGGCGCCCATGCCGAACTCGCCGCCGTCGGCGAACTGGGTCGAGGCGTTGTGCAGCACGATCGCGCTGTCGACCCGCTCCAGGAATGTCTCCGCCGCCGCCCGGTCCTCGGCGACGATCGCCTCGGTGTGGTGCGAACCGTGGCGTTCGATGTGGAGGATGGCGTCCTCCAGGCCCGCGACCACCCTGACGGCCAGGATCGCGTCCAGATACTCGGTGTCCCAGTCCGCGGGCGTCGCCGCCTTCGCCCTCGACTCTATTCGCTGCACGCCCGCATCGCCGCGAATCTCGCACCCCGCGGCGATCAGCGCCGCCAGCACCGGCGGCAACAGGGTCGCAGCCACGCTCCGGTCGCAGAGCAGGGTCTCGGCGGCGCCGCACACCCCGGTGCGCCGCATCTTGGCGTTCACGGTCAGCGCGACCGCCTTGGCCGGGTCGGCGCTGGCGTGGAGATAGACATGGCAGTTGCCCTCCAGGTGGGCGATCACCGGGATCCGGCTCTCCTTCTGCACCCGCGCGATCAGCGACTTGCCGCCCCGCGGCACGATGATGTCCACCAGGTCGTTCATGGCGAGCAGCAGTCCGACCGCGTCGCGGTCGCGGGTCGGCACCCGCTGCACCGCGCCGCCGTCGAGCCCGGCCGCGGCCAGGCCCCGGTGCAGGCAGGCGACGATCGCGCCCGAGGAATGGAAACTCTCCGAGCCGCCGCGCAGGATCACGGCGTTGCCGGCCTTCAGGCACAGGCCCCCGGCATCGGCGGTGACATTGGGGCGGGATTCGTAGATCACGCCGATCACGCCGAGGGGCACGCGCACGCGCGCGATGTGGAGCCCGTTGGGGCGCGTCCATTCGGCGATCGTGCTGCCCACGGGGTCGGCAAGCGCGGCGATCTCCTCCAGGCCCCGGGCCATGGCTTCGATGCGGCCGGGATCGAGGCGCAGGCGGTCGAGCATCGCCGCCGACAGGCGGCTCCCCTCGGCGAAGGTCAGATCCTCGGCGTTCGCCGCCAGGATCGTTTTTGCATGGTCGCGGATTGCCGTGGCGGCGGCACGGAGCGCGGCGTCCTTGGCCGCGCGACTGGCGCGCGCCAGGCTGCGGCCGGCGGCCCGCGCGGCCAGGCCGATGGCGCGCATCTCGGCGGCGAGGTCGGTCTGGGCGGCGGGGGTCGGCATCGGCGTCATTCTCCGGCCTCCTCGCGCGGCCCCTCGGCGAGCACCAGGTCGTCGCGATGGATCAGCTCGTCGCGGCCACGGTAGCCGAGCAGGGCCTCGATTTCACGGCTTTTGTGCCCGGCGATGCGGGCGGCGTCGGCGGCGGCGTACGCGATCAGGCCGCGCCCGACCTCGCGCCCTGAAGCGTCGCACAGCGCCACCGCGTCGCCGCGGTCGAAGCGGCCCTCCACCCGGGTCACGCCGGCGGGCAGCACGCTCTTGCCGGCGCCGAGTGCCCGGCAGGCGCCGGCGTCCAAGGTCACCGATCCTTTCGGCTTGAGCGTCCCCGCGATCCAGTGCTTGCGCGCGGTGCGGGGCGTGGTGGAGGCCAGGAACCAGGTGCAGCGGGCACCGTTCAGGATCGCGGCGATCGGGTTCGCGCCCGTGCCCGCCGCCAGCACCATGTGGCAGCCGGCGGCGGTGGCGATGCGGGCCGCGCTCAGCTTGGTCACCATGCCGCCCGAGCCGTCGCCGGCGCGCGGCGGTCCGGCCATGCGCTCGATCTCCGGGGTGAGGCGCGCGACCTCGGGCACATGGACCGCCCCCGGATCGCCATGCGGGTCGGCGGTATAGAGCCCGTCGATGTCGGACAGCAGCACCAGGACCTCGGCGCTGACCATCTGCGCCACCCGTGCGGCCAGGCGGTCGTTGTCGCCGAAGCGGATCTCCTCGGTCGCCACCGTGTCGTTCTCGTTGATCACCGGCACCGCGCCGAGGCGCAGCAAGGTGGTGATGGTCGAGCGCGCGTTCAGGTACCGCCGCCGCTCCTCGGTATCGGCCGCGGTGAGCAGGATTTGGGCCGCCATCATGCCGTGGGGTGCCAGCACCTCCTGGTAGGCGTGGGCGAGGTGGATCTGGCCGCTGGCGGCGGCCGCCTGCTTCTCCTCGAGCCGGAGCGCGCCACTGCCGAGTCCGAGCCGGCGCCGCCCGAGCGCGATCGCGCCCGAGGTCGTGATCACCACCTCGCACCCCTTGCCGTGCAGGGCGGCGATGTCGGCGGCCAGGGCCTCGAGCCAGCGCCGGTGCACGGTGCCGGTCGCGCCGTCGACCAGGAGCGCCGAGCCGATCTTGATGACGATGCGCCGGGCAGAGCTCAGGCGCTGGCTCACGCCACGGGCTCCAGTGCCGGCGCCGGCTGGGTCGCCGCACCGATCGCGGCGAGCAGCGCCGCGACCACCGCGCCGACCCCTTCGCCCGAGACGCCCGAGCAGCGCAGCACCGGGCGCTTGGCGGCGCGGGCGAGGGCCTTCTGCCGCCGCGCCGCCACCTCCGGTGTCAGGGCGTCGCACTTGTTGAGGGCGACCACCTCGGTCTTCTCGGGCACGCCGGCACCATAGGCGACCAGCTCGCGGCGGACCGTTCGGTAGGCGCCGGCCACGTCCTCGCCGGTGCCGTCCACCAGATGCAGCAGCACCCGGCAGCGCTCGACATGGCCGAGGAAGCGGTCGCCGAGGCCGACGCCTTCGTGCGCCCCCTCGATCAAACCCGGCAGGTCGGCCAGCACGAAGGTGTCGTCGCCGCGCGCGACCAGGCCGAGGTTCGGCTTGAGGGTGGTGAAGGGATAGTCGGCGATCTTGGGCCGCGCCCGGCTGACCGCGGCGAGGAAGGTGGACTTGCCGGCATTGGGCAGCCCGATCAGCCCGGCGTCCGCCAGCAGTTTCAGGTTGAAGCGCAGGTCGCGCTCCTCCCCGGGCGTGCCCGGCTGGGCATGGCGCGGCGCCTGGTTGGTGGCGGACTTGAAAAAGGCGTTGCCGCGCCCGCCGCGCCCGCCCTTGGCCAGCACCACCCGATCCCCGGGTCGCACCAGGTCGGCGAGCAGGCTGGCGTCGGCCTCGTCGAACACCTGGGTGCCGGGGGGAAGGGGCAGGATCACGTCGGCGCCGGCCTCGCCGCTGCGGTTCCGCCCCGACCCGTGGCCGCCGGTGCCGGCCTTGAAGTGGCGCTGGTAGCGGTAGTCGAGCAGCGTATTGAGATTGCCGTCGCAGAGCGCGATCACGTCACCGCCGCGCGCGCCGTCGCCGCCGTCGGGGCCGCCGCGGGGAATGAACTTCTCGCGCCGAAAGCTGACGCAGCCGGCACCGCCGTCGCCCGCCTTCACATGGATGCGCGCCTCATCGGCAAACCGCATGGCTCAGTCCATCAATGGAAAGGGGGTCATCAACAGAAAAGGGGGGCCATCAGCAAAAAAGGGGGAATGCCTGTCCATCCCCCCTCGCAATTCGCTCCCCGGCGAGGGCCGCTCAGCTCGGCGGCACCACCGACACGATCACCCGCCCGAACACGCCGCGCTTGAACGCTACACGGCCGTTGACGAGCGCGAACAGTGTGTAGTCGCGTCCCATGCCGACATTGGCGCCGGGATGAACCTTGGTGCCGCGCTGGCGCATCAGAATATTGCCGGGGACGACCGCCTGGCCACCGAACTTCTTCACCCCCAGCCGCTGGCCGCCGGAGTCGCGGCCATTGCTCGAACTGCCGCCTGCCTTCTTGTGTGCCATGGCCTCTCTCCTCGACCCCTAAGCCGCGCCGCTTTCGATGCCGGTGATGCGCACCACCGTCAACTCCTGGCGGTGGCCGTTGCGGCGCCGGTAGTTCTTGCGCCGCTTCTTCTTGAATACGATCACCTTAGGCCCGCGCATCTGCTCCAGCACCTTGGCCTTGACCCGGGCGCCGCCGACGAGGGGCGTGCCAACCGTGGTCTGGGCCCCGGAGCCGACCATCAGAACTTCATCGAAGGCGATCTCCGCCCCCGCCTCGCCCGGCAGCCGTTCCACCTCGAGCACGTCGTTCGCGACCACTCGGTACTGCTTGCCGCCGGTTCTGATGACAGCGAACATGATACTCGTCCGGGGTAAGATTGCGCCGGCCACACAGCCGCCGCCGCACGCCAGCCAACTGCCGGCACGGGAGGCGGACTATAACCCGGCCGGAGGTTGTGTCAACTCGGGCGCCGGCGCCGCCAGGGGCTGCCCCGAATAGAGCGCGTCATAGGCGGCGAACATGCGTGCCTGGTCGAACTCGGCCCGCGCCCGGCGGGCATTGGCTTCCCCCAGCCGGCGCCCGAGGGCGGGATCCGCCGGCAGCCGGGCCAGGGCGCCGGCGAGCGCCGCCGCGTCCTTCGCCACCACAAAGGGGGTGTTCTCGGACGCCAGCATCGCCTTCACGTCGCCGACGTCGACCGCGGCGACGGGGAGTGCCGCCGCCATCGCCTCGATCAGGCTGATGGGCATCTGCTCGGTATCGGGGGAGAGCGCGTAGACCGCGAACGCGCCCAGCAGCCGCTCCGGCGCCTGGTGGCCGGCGAACGTGACCCGATCAGCGACGCCCAGATCGCGCGCTAGGGCTGCCAACGCCCCGCGCTCCGGGCCCGTCGCCGACGATGACCAGGCGCGCCGCCGGCGATCCGCCGAGCCTTGCGAACGCCTGGATCAGGCGGCCCACGTTCTTTTCCGGGCGCAGCCCGGCGACGGTGCCGACCAGGGGGACGGTCGCATCCAGGCCGAGGGAGCCGAGCAGGGTCGCGTCCGGGGCCTTGGCGAACCGGGCGCAGTCGATGCCGTTCGGAATGTAGGCGAGGCGTCGGAGGGGCAGGCGCCAGCCCTCGGCGGCGATGCAGTAGAGGGTCTGGGATGGCATGCAGACGAGGCGCGCCCGGGCGAGCGCGAAGCGCCGGAACCAGACCCGGCGCGCCAGCTGCCGGCTGGTCTCCTCCGGCCCGAAGCCGTCCTCGATGTGCACCTGGGGGATGAGCCCGGTCAGGTTGGCGAGGCCCCACTCGATCGCGCCCCAATTATAGGTCAGGAGAAGGGCGGCGCCGCTCTCGCGGATGACCCGGCGAAAGAGACCGAGATTGGCGAGGGTCGCCCGCTTGTCGAAGTCGAGCCGGCGTAAGGAGACCGGCACCTCCGGCGCCAGCAGGTCGGCGGCGGCGAAGCCCCCATCCATGGCCACGATCACGTGGGCATAGCGGTCGCCGAAGTGATTGGCGAGGGTGGCAAAGCGCACCTGCGGTCCGCTCACGTTGAAGGTGGAGAAGACGTGCAGCAGGGTGCGTGGCGCCCCGCCCATCAGAGCGGCCGGTGCACGCGGATGGCCCGATCGATGAAGGTCGCGCGGTCGGCGACCGGCGTCCATCCCAGGTCGCGTTTCGCATCGCCGCAGTCGAAGGTCGCGACCAGACCCCGGCTCTTCAGATCACGGTAGCTGGGGAAGGGCACGGCCCGGCCGACGATGCGCTTCACCAGCCATTTGGCGATCTCGATCGCCTGCAGCTTTGCGGTCGACTGGGCATGGAAGCGGAGCGGGCGCTCGAGGGCGGCGGACAGTTCGGCGATGTAGTCGCGGGCGGTCGGGCGGACATCGCCGACCAGGTTGTAGCAGCGCCCCTCGACCCCGGGTGCCGCGAGCGCGGCCACGATCGCCGCCGCCACGTCCTCCGCCAGCACGAAGGGGAGCGGGTTCTGGCCCTGGTTCCACCCCAGGCAGTGTTGCTCGTTGTTGAAAAAGCCGAGGCCGGAATGGAATGGCACCCCGCCCGCGCCGACCACGACGCCGGGGCGCAGCACCACCACCGGCAGTCGCTCGGCACCGTGCATGCGCAAGCAACAGCGCGTCGGTCACTGCCTTGCCGCGGGCGTATTCGGCGCGCTCCTCGGCCTGCCCATCGACCGGCGTCGCGCCGGTGACGGTGGTGCCCGCTTCACCCAGGTAGAGCGCGGCGATCGACCCCACATGCACCAGGCGCTTCACGCCAAGCGCGCGACACGCCTCCGCCACCAGGCGCGCGCTGCCGACCATGCTGCGCTCGACCTCGACCCAGCTGCCGCCACCGCCGCCATGGGCCAGGTTGACCACCAGCGGCACCCCCCGGATCGCCCGTTCCACGTCCTGCGGGCGGCGCACGTCGCCTTGCAGCACGGTGACCTTGGCGTCGTGAAAAACCGCCGGCAGGTTGGCGACACCGCGCGCCATCACCGCCACCCGCCGCGCGGTCGCGACCAGCGCCCTGACAGTCGCCTGGCCGATGAAGCCGGTGCCGCCGAGCAGGACCACGTCGGCGCCCTCGGCCGCCGTCGCCGTCGCCAGCCGGGGCGCCGTCGGCGCCGCCGGGAACGCCGCGGCGGCGATCGCCTCGCACGCCGCGACCAGATGCGCGCCGAAGGCACCGGAATGCACCGGGACGGCGCCGGCCGCGAGGGCGTCGTGGAAGGCGCCGACACTCGCCCGCATGCTATGGAAGAAGGCATCCGAGCGCGGCCTGACGCGGAGCAGGGAGAGGCCATAGTCGACGGCGCCACGGGCGGCGTCGAAGGCCAGTCCCGCCGCGCTGCACTGCCCCGCGACCAGCATGTTGGCGGCCTCGAGCCAGCGGCTGCGCGCGGTGACGAGACAGCGGTTGTTCTGCAAGTCGGCGATCATCACGCCGTCGTCGCAGACCGCGACCACCTGCTGGCAGGAGAAGGCGCCGCCGATCGCGAAGTGAAGCTGCGCCGGCACGCTCGCGCCCTGCACGCTCAGGCTCACCTGGTTGAAGAACGGCTGGCCGGGGGCGATCTCGATCGGCGGGCCCGCGACCGCCGTCAGCGTACGGAACTCGCCCACCAGCGCGGCGATCTGCGAGAGCGGATGCACCGCCTGCTCCAAGAGGATGTTGAGCGGCGCCTGGAACATCCAGTGGCCGAACTGGCGGCTCTGGAGCTGGCGGGGCGGCATGCTGAAAAGCACCTCGCCGTCAGCCGCCCAAACCGGCGCCGCTCCACCGCCTGCTGCAGCCGGCGGAAGGCCGGGTGGAAGATGAAGTTCTGATTCACGGCCAGTGTCGCGCCATGGGCCGCGGCGAGGTTGTTCAGCGCCGCACAGTCCGCGGCCGAGGTCGCCATCGGCTTCTCCACCAGGACCGCGAGCCCGGCCTGGAGGAAGGGCGCCGCCGCCGCGCGGTGCGCAGCCGGCGGCACCAAGACATGGGCGCAGTCGATGCCGCCCGCCGCGATCGCGTCCGCGACCGAGGCATGGACGGTGGGAATGCGAAAGCGCCGGGCCATGGCCTCGGCCGCCTGGGTATCGGGATCGACCACGGCGGCGAGCGTCACGCCCTTGAGGCCCACCAGCGCCTCGGCGTGCACCTGGGCGATGAAGCCCGCACCCACCAGACACACGCGGCGTGTGGTCATGTTCCCTCGTCCCCCCTTCGGCTAGCCGCGATTGTCCCGGTCGCAGCTTGCGGAAGTGTTGATGGGCCGGTCATTCGGCGCCGCCACCGGTGGCCCAGGTCGGTGCGGTGACGGGCCCAGCCGCTTCGAAACCCTGCGCCAGCAGCTCGCCGGTCGCCGCGTTCAGACACGCGGCCAGGCGGGTCATGGGATTGGCGATCGGCGGCACCAGCCACTCGAAGCCGGCGAGGGGGGTGTGTGACAGTTCCGCCATGGCGCAGCGCCGGCCCTCGTTGTCGGTGCCGCGCGGCCAGCCGCGGCGTCCCGGGCTCAGCCAATCGTTGGCGATGGCTTTGGAGCCGTCATGGACCACGGCGCTCCGCTCCTCGCACTCGATGATGCAGGCGTCTTCCGGCGCCGTCCCGGTGAGCGCGAACAAGGCCGGCAGGCAGATGGGCGTCTCGGCGAGGGCCGTCCTGGCCTCGGCAAAGTCGCGGCCAGTCTCCGCCACCAGCCCCAGCAGGTGGGCGGGTGGCAGCGCGCCCGAGCGCCAGACGCCGATGCGGTCACTCAGCCAGTCGAGCGGCACGACGCCGACATGGTGGCGGAGCGGCGCCTGGTTGATGGCGGCGGCGAAGCGGCCCGGCGCAGCCACCGTGAGCGTGCCGACGAAGCCGGGCCAGGTGAGGTCGAGGTAGGCTCCGGCCGGCGAATCAGCGCGCGCGATGGCGAGGTTGCCGCCGAGGCCGGCGAGCGGCCAGTCGAGGGTGCGCAAGAGCCGCGCGCCGCGCCCGCCGGGGTCGGGACCGACCAGGGTCGAGCAGCACCACTCATAGGACAGATTGAGGGCGTAGAGGGCGTCATCACCGAGCGTCGCGGCGAGGGCCGCGAGCTCGTCGGCGTAGGGATTGCGGTTACGCTCCAGCCAGCGCCGCCCGAGCCGTCCGGCGAGGGTGAGCGGCAGCGCGCCATAGGCCCGCCGGCTGGTGGCGAGCAGCGCCTCTGCCTGCGCGGGCAATGCACGGAGGAGCCCGCGGCGATCCGTGCCAGCGAGCGCAACGATGGGAATCGGCAGGGCAGCCATGGAGAGGCGGATGATAGCCGGGCGCGCCCGCGCCCGCGAGGGCGGGTTGGTTGCTGGTCTTGCCGGCGATGCGCTATGGTCCGCGCGCCTCGATCGGCCCAGTCTCGTGCGGAGGGGTGGCAGAGTGGTCGAATGCGGCGGTCTCGAAAACCGTTGTACGGCTTGCCGTACCGTGGGTTCGAATCCCACCCCCTCCGCCACGACTTAAGTCATTGATATATAAAGATAATTGGATCATACCAGGGACCCAGATAGGGGCCTCTTTTCCGGAGGTTGTCCCATTGTCCCATTGCATCGTGGCCGGCTGAGACCGCCGTGGTGCGGCGAACGCGGCGCGGTTATCGCGAAAGTCTCTTACGGCGTTGTTGGTGGTAAAGCTGTGCCGGAAGTTGGCGTCAGCGCAAGTGCCGGCACGGTGGTATGTGGCGGGTGGGCATTGACACTTTAAGTGGGTGGCTGCGGCGGTCAGGGGTCTCTACCGTCCCCGAATGACCCCGATATCCTTCAAGCAACATCGCTTTCCACATGTGATCATCCGGCACGCGGTTTGGCTCTATGCCCGGTTTACGCTGAGCTTCCGCGATGTCGAAGAACTGCTGGCTGAGCTGGGCATCGATGTTTCAAACGAGACCGTCCGGCGCTGGTTCCTGAAGTTTG